>JAFMKE010000138.1 GCA_017853115.1 Verrucomicrobiota bacterium | reverse complement strand
TTCAACCTCCGTCGTTTCAACTTCAAAAATTTCGGTATCCTCAGTAAACTCTTTGGCAGATACCTCAACTGCTCCATTACCTTTTAATAAAGAAACTATTTTATCCATGTGCTCCTGCGTGGTATTTTCATCTACTTCAAAGCTCAAAGCAAATCGATCATCTGTAATACGCTCATCCAAAATGCGTGGCACAGCACCCGGAAACAATCCATTTCGAATACAATAAACCATAACCATCCCAACTGACGCAAACAAAACGGTTAACTCGAATGTGATCGGAATAAATGATGGAAGCGCGAAATTAGGCTTACCACCAAAATTGATAGGATAGTTGGTTGTCATAATCCATGTCATTACCGACAAGGCTACGAATGTGCCTGTAATACCAAACATAAAACCTGTCGTGTGCAAACGGGTATCTTGATAGCCCAACTCATCTTCCAGTCCATGAACAGGAAAAGGTGTCAAGGCATCCGTAATTTCTACATTCTCTTTTTTACACGCACGGATAGCCTGAATCAGTTTATCCTCATGATCAAAAAGTCCTACTATATATTTATTACTAGCCATGTTAATGGATTAATTTTTTATCAATAATTCGTATCGTATACATCCTTCTTAGCATACTCTGCCCCAAATGATTCTTTGTAATCTTCCTCAAACTTCTTATGCTTCTCTAATTGATGCTTTCTTGCCTCAGCAGAAGAAATACTGTAAATAGATTTCACCTCGGCGATAGCAATTACAGGGAATGCTCTAGCAAACAATAAGAACAAGGTCATGAAAATCCCTAAGGTTCCAATGTATATTGCTACATCCACTGGCGACTGTAAGAAGTATAACCAAGAAGATGGTAAGAAATCATTATGTAATGAGGTCACAATAATTACGAAACGCTCGAACCACATACCGATATTTACAAAAATCGATAAGATGAATGTCAATGCTATGTTTCTTCTGAATTTCTTAATCCAGTATAACTGTGGAGTAATAACATTACATGTCATCATAATAGCATAAGCCCACCAGTATTCACCTGTTGCTCTGTTTGCAAAGGCATACTGTTCATATAAGTAACCTGAATACCAAGCAATAACCAGCTCAGTGATATACGCCACACCAACAATTGAACCTGTCAATACAATAATCTTGTTCATTGATTCAATGTGTCCAACCGTAATGTAATTTTCTAGCTTCAATACTTTTCTGGTAATAATCATCAAGGTCTCCACCATAGCAAAACCAGAGAAAATCGCCCCGGCAACAAAGTAAGGAGGGAAGATAGTAGTATGCCAACCCGGTATAACTGATGTTGCGAAGTCAAAAGATACAATGGTGTGTACTGAAAGTACAAGCGGTGTAGCCAAACCAGCAAGAATTAATGACAATGATTCAAAACGCTGCCATTGTTTAGCTGTACCTGTCCAACCAAAACTCAATGCGTTGTATATAAATTTTCTAACCTTACCCTTTGCACGATCACGAATAGTCGCAAAATCCGGCATCAAACCCGAATACCAGAATAATAAGGAAACGGTTAAATAGGTAGAAATCGCGAAAACATCCCATAAAAGAGGTGAGTTAAAGTTAACCCAAAGCGGACCTCGCGTATTTGGATAAGGGAAAATAAAGAAACCCATCCAAAGTCGGCCCATGTGAATTAAAGGGAACAAACCAGCACAAATTACCGCGAAGATTGTCATCGCCTCAGCAGCTCGGTTAATCCCCGTTCTCCACTTTTGTCTAAACAACAATAATACAGCAGAGATTAAAGTTCCTGCGTGACCGATACCAACCCACCAAACGAAGTTCGTAATATCCCATGCCCAGTTAACTGTTTTGTTCAGACCCCAAGTTCCAATCCCTTGCCAAATAGTCCAAAGAATGGCCACAACTCCAATACCAGCACAAGTTGCAGAGATTAGGAAACCAATCCACCAAGATAACGGTGGTGCTTTCTCAGTAGTCCCTACAATGTCATCCGTAATTTTTGTGTAGGTGATATTTTCGCCTTGTATTAGAGGTTCCCTTATGGGTGATTCGTAATGGCTCATATATTATATCGTTTCTTAATTAATAATGTTTGTTAGGCTAAATCTCCTTCTTGTTGGTTTCTTACTTTCGTCAAGTAACGAACGGAAGGTAAAGTGTGAATCTCTTCAATAACTCCGAAAGATCTTGGGTCAGCCCATACCTTTGATACCGCTGAATCCATATTATTGGTGTCACCGAAGGTAATCGCGTTTGTAGGACAAGCCGATTGACACGCTGTAACAACATCTTTGTCTGTTAATGCTCGCTGTGACTTCTTCGCTTCTAATTTTCCTAATTGAATACGCTGAACACAGAAACTACATTTTTCAATAACCCCTCTACTTCTAACTGTCACGTCTGGGTTCAATACCATCTTAGCCATTGGACTGTGAAGACCTAAACCTTCTTCTTTGTCTCCGAATGCATATGGCGTTTGAACACCATCAAAATCATTGTCTAAGATAAATCCTTCATTACTTGAGAAACTATCCGCACCTTGGTAATCAAACCAGTTAAATCGTCGAACTTTGTACGGACAGTTATTCGCACAATATCTTGTACCAATACATCTGTTGTAAGTCATTTGATTCAAACCTTCCGCACTATGGTTTGTTGCAGCAACAGGACAAACGTTCTCACATGGCGCATTATCGCAGTGCTGACACATCATTGGCTGGAAGATAACTTGTGGATTATCTTCGTCACCCGTATGGTATTTATCGATACGTAACCAGTTCATGTCGTGTGCTCTGCGAACTTCCGATCGCCCAACAATTGGCACGTTGTTCTCCACGTTACATGCTACCACACAAGCGCCGCATCCGATACATGAGTTTAAATCGATACCCATACCCCAATGATGTCCTTGGGCCAAAACACCTCCGTGGGCTCCACCATATTCTTTAGAAGCAGGATTATCATTCGTTTCATCACCGTAAAGCGAGTTCGAATACTTTTCAACCCACTCTTTTCTGTCCATCCACTCGTGACCGAAATTGATATCATTCTCCGATGCTGGATTCTCTGACCAAGCAGCCAGTGTTGTTTCTTTAACAACCTTTCTTGTCTTCTCACCACCTAAGCCTGTATGTGTTAAACCGAACTCCTGCTGAACAATACCCATTTTGTGTCCGCCTTGCTCACTAACATTCGCTGCAGCAAAGCTTTGAGCCCCAACTTTAGTTCGATCTATAACTTTGTATGCATTCTCACCTCTACTGTATTCCGGGTGAGCTGTATTTGTTCTACCGTATCCGTAGGCCAAACCAAGAACCCCTTTCGGAACACCCGCTAAGGCAACAACCGGCAAGGTATAGTCCACACCATTAATTGTGGCCGTAACCACACGATACTCTCTATTTTTGGTATTGTGCATAAGACCTTGCTCCTCTACCCATGACGGATTAGCCACGAAGTAATCGTCCCATGTCATACGAGTTAATGGATCAGCTAACTCTTGCATCCAAGGGTTATCAGATAAGCTTCCATCACCTATTTGAACTTTTTCGTATAGCTTAACTTCTAATTCAGCACTAGACGCGCCTGAAACAACTGCGGCTGCAGCAGCACTCGCTTCAATACCAGCGAAACTCGCTTCACCGAAAGCATCAAAAGCTACTTCACCATCATGAACAGCACTTGTCCATAGTGTTTCAAAACTAGTATACTTGCTTTGATTAGCTAATACTTCCTCCTTCCAATTCGCTCGGATAAAATCATAGTAAGACACATTCTCACCTGCCCACGCTAACAATAATTCTTGAGTTGCTTTAGTATCAAACAAGTTAGGAATTGTTGGTTGAACCGTTGCATAAATCCCATCTTTAGGCATAGCATCGTTCCACGACTCTAAATAGTGATGGTTTGGTAAAGCGTATTCCACTACTCCACTAGTCTCTGTTCTTCTCTCGGAAAAATCTACAGTAAGCGCTACTTTTTCCAAAGCACTTGTAAAAGCATCTCCGATAGAATAAGCAGGATTCGCATCCATTACCAATACTGCACCCACTTGTCCAGTACTCATGTCATTCAACAATGTTGCCAAAGCAGCATCGTCACCTTGCTTATAGTAACACGCACGATCCCAAGTAATAGTAGCGCCGTAGTTGCCTAACATGTTGTTAATCGCATTAACCAACAACTGGGTTGACTTGTTATTTGAACCAGACACCACAATAGCTTTTCCTTTAGCGGCAAGCAACTCAGCAACCACTGCTTCAATCTTACTTGAATCAAAGTCTCCGGCATCACTAACTGTAGCCGAACCCATAGCTTTTGCTACAGCATTATATAATTTAAGAACAGCTAAATCTTCTTGGGAAGGCTTAACTGGAATTCGCACATCCGCGTTTGAACCCGTCAAAGTTGGTACGCTCTCAATTTGGATGTGACGACTCATCGTCTTTTTGTTCGCATCAACTTTTCTACCTACCGCATAATCCGCAGCAAATTCCGTTGGCGACAACCAGGTTCCAATAAAGTCAGCACCTACACCTACAATTAAATCTGCTTTATCAAAGTGATAGTCTGGGAAAGCACGCTTTCCAAAGCTCTCTGCGTTTGCTTCCAATGCACCATGGTATGAAATCGCATCGTACTGCACCCAATTAGCCGTTGGAAA
>JAFMKE010000026.1 GCA_017853115.1 Verrucomicrobiota bacterium | reverse complement strand
GTATTTATGCAGGCACCAATGAAATAATGAAAGAATTGATTGCACGAGGGGTTTTAGGAAAGTAAAATCGCAAACGATTTGGATTTTAGCTGCCCATCAGGGCTAAATACTTTTTGGATGCTAGTTGTTCTGCGGTTTTTTTACTTTTACCATATGCCTCTGTTCGCTTTTCTCCATCTATTAGTAAGGCGATTTGAAAGCGATTCTCATCATGAAGAAGATCTTCTTTGATTAGCTCGAACCGAAGCTCAAGTTTGTTTTTTTGACAATATTGAAATACCGAGCTCTTATGGTCAACAACCTTTTTTTGTAATTCGTCCCAACGGATAAAAGGGCTTAATAATTTGTTTTGTATAAAAATGCGACAAGCCTCATAACCCTGGTCTAAATAAATAGCCCCCACTAAAGCCTCCAATGTATTGCCTTCAGTATTTCTCAACCCTTCGATTTTGCGTGTATCACGAAAACTCAGGTGATCCAATAATTGAAGCTTATGCCCTAATCGGTTGAGCATAGCTCGGCTAACGAGTTTCGCACGCAGTTTCGACAACTCCCCTTCACTCATTTGTGGAAATTCTTTATAGATAATTTCACTAATAGCTGCATCTAAAACACTATCACCAAGAAACTCTAAGCGCTCGTTATTTTCTTTGTGTTTTGACTTATGCCTAAATGCTTGTCGATATAAATCGATGTTCTTGGCTTGAATTCCTGTAATTTGGTATATGGTTCTACGAAATGGGTCCTTATCGCCTTTAGAAAAGAAAGCAATTATTTTACGATACAAATTCAACACTAAAGCTTTTTGAAAATCACCGAAGCGTTATGTCCGCCGAAACCAAAAGTATTGCTCAGTGCCACGTTTATTGCTTTATGTTGTGCTTTGTTTAATGTTAAGTTGAGCTTTTGATCGATGTTTTCGTCAGGATGTTCAAAGTTGATAGTGGGGGGAACTACGCCTTCTTGGATTGCCATAATGCAGGCAACCGCCTCTATCGCGCCTGCTGCGCCCAACAAGTGACCAGTCATTGATTTGGTAGAGGATATGTTTAACTCATAAGCGTGTTCACCGAAAACGTCTTTAACAGCTAATAATTCCGCGATATCTCCTAATGGCGTAGATGTACCATGCACATTAATATAATCTACATCCTCCGGTTTGAGATTGGCATCTCTTAAAGCGTTATTCATTACATTTTTAGCCCCTAAACCTTCTGGGTGTGGTGCGGTTAAGTGATGCGCATCCGCGCTCATTCCACCACCTACTATTTCGCAGTATATTTTTGCCCCACGCGCCTTGGCATGTTCGTATTCTTCTAGAATTAGTCCTGCAGCGCCCTCTCCCATTACAAAGCCATCTCGTGTGCTATCAAAGGGACGAGAGGCAGTACTGTAGTTTTCGTTATTTTCAGACAAGGCTTTCATGGCATTAAACCCACCTATTCCACCTTCTGTAATTGCAGCTTCTGAACCTCCAGTAACGAAAATGTCTGCCATTCCCAATCGTATATAATTGAAAGCATCAATCATGCCGTTAGTAGATGAGGCACACGCTGAAACAACAGAAAAGTTTGGTCCCCGTAAACCATGACGCATGGAAATATGTCCAGGAGCAATATCTATAATCATCTTGGGTATAAAGAAGGGATTGAATCGGGGTGTGCCATTACCGGTGAAAAATCCGCCAATTTCTTGTTGAAACACGTTTATTCCACCAATCCCACTACTCCATATTACGCCAAAACGATCTTTATTTATGGATTCGTTTTCAAATAAGCCTGCATCTTTTATTGCTTCATCCGCAGCGATGATTGCGTATTGTGAAAACTCATCAAGCCGTCGCAATTCTCTTCGATCAAGATATTCAGCGGCGTCGAAATTTTTTAACTCACAAGCGAATTTGGTTTTAAATTCACTGGTGTCAAAATGAGTAATGGGAGCAGCACCGCTGACTCCCATTACTAAATTTTTCCAATAATCTTGTAGGTTATTTCCTATTGGAGTAAGTGCCCCAATACCTGTAACCACTACTCGTTTAAGTTCCATAAGATTACAAGCTTATGCGTTTTCTTCCAAATATTTGATCGCATCGCCTACAGTAGCTATAGTTTCTGCCTTTTCATCGGGAATAGAAATATTAAATTCTTTTTCGAATTCCATGATTAATTCTACAGTGTCCAAAGAGTCTGCTCCTAAGTCATTAGTGAAGCTAGCTTCGTTAGTTACCTCTGATTCTTCTACTCCCAATTTGTCAACTATAATTTTAGTTACTTTTTCTTGTACGTTTGACATGGTTTATTTGCTTTGGTTAACGGATGCAAATTTAGTGTTTATTTTATCAATTCACCCAATTTTTTGTTTGCAATCGCTAATTGTCTTAATTTGCATTAAGTTTTGGGCACAACAAAAATAACATATAAACCCTCGGTAAATTACAATGTAATTGCTATTGCCAGTGTCCTAAAAGACTATAGAATCTCTTTTTTTATCAACCAAGAGTTGCATTTAAATTTTGAGCGGGTTGAAGATCTCGTTAGCGAAGCCAAAAGCAAAGTAATAGCTAGTAGTTTTGCCAAATATTATTACCTCGACGAAAAGAGCGACTTTGAGTATTTTTTAGTACAGAATAAGCGACAGGGTGCGCTGTATTTAAAGTCTTTGAAGAACTTTGACTACTTGTTTGTGGTTAAGACAATGGACGAGGATACTGTGGACATAAGTTCATTGTTTGATAAGATCAAAGATGTTCAAGAAATCCAATTGGCTATTCAGCCTCTCGAACTAAAACCTTCGGAGCGCAGGTTAATCGAAAAAGATTTGTAACCGACCAAGTTAAATTGATATGAAAAACATGAAAATTCCCGTAAATAAGGCTAAAATGATTGCTACTTTCGGGCCAGCCATTAGCGCCCGAGACGTATTTCTTGAGATAGTTAAATCCGGGGTAGACGTTATCCGCTTTAATTTTTCGCATGGCGAGCACGAAGACCATAAAAAGGGCTTTGACTTAGTAAAGAGTGTAAACAAGGAGTTCGGCTTAAACATCGGTATACTAGCCGACATGCAAGGGCCGAAGATTCGGGTGGGCGAGGTGGAAGGAACAGTCATGCTTCGTCCAAATTCAACGATTCAGATTACAGATAAAAAACAGGTCTCTACAAAAGAGCGCTTATACATCAGCTATAAAGGCCTATACAAGGAGGTCAAGCCGAAAGATCGAATACTGATCAATGATGGTCGTTTGGAATTGGCAGTGGTAAACACGAACAATGATGAGATTACTGCTCAAGTTATTCACGGTGGCCCATTGACATCGCGAAAGGGAGTAAACTTGCCAGACACGGACCTTTCGACTCCGGCACTGACAGAAAAAGATAAGAAAGATTTAGCTTTTGCCCTGAAGGAAGAGGCGAATTGGATAGCGTTAAGTTTTGTTCGAAAGGCGGCAGACATAGAGGAAATGAGCGCCATTATTGGTGAAAGTCGGAGTCACACAAAGATTGTTGCTAAAATTGAAAAACCTGAGGCTGTTAGAAATATAGATGAAATTTTGATAGCAACAGATGCTATTATGGTAGCGCGTGGCGACTTGGGTGTAGAGATTCCTCAAGAAAAAGTGCCTTTAGTACAAAAGAGTATTATTCGCAAATGCATTGAGGCTGCTAAACCTGTTATTGTAGCTACGCAGATGATGGAGAGCATGATAGACAACCCAATTGCAACGAGGGCAGAAATTAACGACGTTGCTAATGCGGTGATTGACGGTGCAGATGCGGTCATGTTGAGTGGCGAAACCTCCATTGGTAGCTACCCTGTGCGCGTGATACAAACGATGCAACGAATCTTGAGTAATGTAGAGAAGTCAGATTTGATTTACGACAAAGACCTCAAGGCTAATCCGAAGTCGGAAACCTACATTTCTGATGCAATCTGCTATAATGCATGTAAAACATCTAAAGAGGTGGGCGCTAAAGCTATTGTAGGAATGACTCGATCAGGTTATACAGCCTTTATGATTAGCAGTTGTCGCCCCAAAGCGCAGATATTTATTTTTACAGATAACGAAAAATTACTACCCACCCTTAATTTGTTCTGGGGTGTTCGAGCATTCTACTACAAGGGTTTTGGGGGTACGGATGAAACCATTAATGATGTTATAGAGGTGCTTAAAGAACATAATCATGTAAAAAAGGGAGACCTTGTGGTAAATACGGCAAGTATGCCACTCTTTAGACAAGGAAGAACGAACACGGTCAAGGTATCTCGTGTATTAGGTAAGGAAGGTGAATAAGTGATGAAACTTAGGCTTAGAATATTTTTATCTTTTGTTTTCGTAATCTGGTTTTGTCTTTCGGTAAACGGCCAGGACACGATTAGAACGGATATTTATGAGATTGTGTACTCACAGCTTCTAGAGCAACCCTTACGAATCAAATATCAAGTATTGTGTCCTTTTGGAAAAGAGGAACGAGCGGGCATGAATTTTTGGAAACCTGAAAACATACACACTTCAGACAATAACGACTATAAAGACAATATCTGGGACAAAGGCCACATGGTTCCCGCAAGTTCATTCAGTTGCAATGAAGACACTTTGTATCAGACATTTAATTATCTAAATAGCGCACTCCAACATCAATCGTTAAACAGAGGAGTTTGGGCCAGGTTAGAACAGTTTGAAAAAGATCTGGCTAAATTTTACACCGTAAACGTAGAAATTGAGGTCTTATTTGGAGACCTACAAAATTGCTTGCCTACAGGTGCAGTCGTGCCAACGGGTTTCAATAAGACTATCTGGTTTGATGATAAGAAAATAGCCTTTTACTTCCCTAATGAGGATACTACTGGCAAAGATTGGTCCGACTTTATTATAAATCAATAGGTTTTTTGCTAAGAAATATTAGTGCTTTAATCAACCAGCCAAATTGCTTAATAGTTTGTCTACAATTTCCCCCATATTCTCGCATTGATCCATCCCTTTGATTTTTTCTTTTTGATAAAGCTCTTTTCGCAATACTTTTATTTTATCGGGGGTACTCAATACATGTTTCTTCATGCTTTCTAAAAGTTCGGTCAACTTTTTTTTGTCATTGTGCATTCGTCTGGCCATGGAGGTTTTTTCTTCTTTTTGATATTGAAGAACAGACTCGTGGCTGAGGTGCTTGATACCGAGGTCAACATAAGCCCGGTTTTCTTTAAAGTAGTGAGGCAAATAAAAACTTCGTCTACCTTCAAAACTCTGTTGGTCAAAATCAATAGCGCGTATTCTGTATTGAATCTGATCGAAATCCGGGGTAACGTCAATAATGAAATTATAGGCGCGCATATCACCAAGTAAGCGCCTGTAGCAACGCTCATTAAATTTCACGAATTCTTTCGCCAGTCGAACTTCATTGTGTCCTGATTCACCTAAATTATTTTGTAAAAACTGGTCACCAGGTATTCCCACAATATGCTCTTCGATTAAGGTGTTTTCATATACGAGGTACACCACCTTGTTCGGTGAAAGAATTTCTTCCAGTTCCAAGCCAAAAATTCGAGAGGCATCAGCTTGCTTCACATAGAAATAGTCGTAGTTGTCATTGATATTGTTGATGATCTTAACCCTAAACGGCTTAGAGTTGCCAAAAGTACAGTAGTCAACTTTATCTACCGATAAGTGCTTCAAACCTTTGGTTTCTCCATCTGATTTGAGGATCGCATAGATGAGTTTTAAGCCTTCGTGTATTTCGTCTAAGAACACGCCTTCATAAACAACCGTTTCCCAGAGGGTGTCATTCCCTAGGTGGTCGTACACGTTGAAACTCTGAGTAAAATTTAGGAGATTATTATAGCTTATAGGGAGCCTAACGGCCCGGGAGTGATTGTTTAGATATCCGTATAAAGAGTCCTTGATCGGGTAGATTGGTTTCTTTTGCAAAGTGCTGGACATCTTACCATTTTATCTTCACAGTTAAGTCCTCCTTGCCTGATGACATGTCTTCGAAGCTAATTGTAGCACTAAGGCTTTTCCGATCTTCTGTCAAAGTGTAAAGAGAGTTGTTGAAGCTCTTTACGGGTTTGGGCAAATTAATAGTTAACTGATAATCAAACATGTTTAGCATGGCAGCCATGGACGGATCTCCCAGCCCTTCAGTAAAGCTTCCCATATCGCCTTGGGCAAATTTTAAAATCAAGGCCTTTCTTTTAGCCTTATAATTTTTTGGTGCTTTTTTGTTTTCTTCTTCATCGGACAAATAGCTAGCCATGGCCTGGTTTAGTGCCTTGGTGTCATTAAAATGGAAAGAAAACCCTAAACGCTTATTGTCTTCTTCATTAATCATTTTTAGGTTTTCTATTCCTGAGATGTCCGCGAAGTCATCCTCTAAACCACTCAAACTTTCTTTTACACTTAGGTCATTTCCCAGATTCATGCTGTCACCCATAAGCCCACCCATTTGTTCGAACATCTGGCTATAATCAACCATGATAGTATTGGTTCCCGACATATCTTCGTTGTAATTAATCGTGTGCTCCACCGTACAGGAAAAGCCTAAAAAAAGGGCAATAGTTGCCAATACAATAACATGTAACTTATTCATTAATTTTTGTCTTTTTTAATTCAAAATTTTCACCTAAATATACTCTCCGAACTTGCTCGTCGGCCGCTAAATCTTCGGCGGAACCCATTTTGATAATGTTTCCTTCGAAAAGTAAATAAGCGCGATCGGTAATGCTCAGGGTTTCCTGAACATTGTGATCGGTAATTAGCACTCCAATATCTTTGCGCTTTAACTTAACAATGATTTTTTGGATATCCTCCACAGCTATTGGATCGATTCCGGCAAAAGGCTCGTCGAGTAAAATAAATTTGGGAGAAGTGGCTAATCCTCTTGCTATTTCCGTTCGTCTTCGTTCTCCTCCGCTTAGTACGCTTCCTTTACTTTTTCTTACGTGCTGTAGGCCGAATTCGGACAGCAGTTCTTCTAGTCTTACTTTTTGCTCACTTTTATTCAATGAAGTAAATTCAAGGATGGCCATTATATTGTCTTCAACACTCAAATCACGAAATACGGAAGCTTCTTGGGGCAAGTAACCGATACCTAGCTTGGCTCGTTTATACATAGCTAATTTAGTGATGTCTTTTTCTCCAAGATATACATTGCCTTTGTCTGGGTTAATCAAGCCGACCACCATATAAAACGAGGTAGTCTTACCGGCGCCATTGGGCCCGAGCAAGCCAACAACTTCTCCTTGGTTTACCTCAAAAGATATTCCTTTCACAACCGTACGGTTTTTGTAGGTCTTTTCTATGTTTTTTGCTTGAAGTTTCATTTTTGCTACTCGCTTGCCTTAATATCTTTAGCTATGATTTCCAGGGAAGTCTTCCCGTTCCAGAGGTTTTCTTCCAACACATAACAGATATCTATCGCCCCCCGTTGAAGCAAAGATAATTTATCTCCCATTCTAAACGCAATTCCATTAATCCTATTTCCCTCTGTGTCGCGCAAGGACAATTTCAGGTGGTTGTCGCCAACTATTTTAGAATAACCCGTATCCGCTAATCTTTTCGTTTCAAAAATAGGGCGCATGTTCTCTGGTCCAAAAGGAGCAAACTGTTGCAAAATATGGTAAAATGAATCCGAAACATCACTAAGCTTCAGTTGAGCATCTATGGCGATTTTAGGAATCAAATCATCGGGGAGAATGCGTTTGCGTACTTCATCGTCGAATTTCTGCTTGAATGCTTCAAGATTTTCTTTAGGTAAACTCAAGCCGGCAGCAAAGGCGTGGCCGCCAAATTTACTCATCAATTCTTCACATGCTTTCAAGGGTTCGTATACATTAAAACCCTTGACAGATCGAGCGGAGCCAGTTAGCTCACCATTACTCTCACATAACACAATGGTGGGTTTATAAATATGCTCAATGATTCGTGAAGCCACAATACCCACCACTCCTTTATGCCAAGAAGGGTTAAAAACAACATTGGTTACGGTGTCTTTATTTTCGTCGAGTTCAAGTTGCTCTAATGCACTCGCAGTGATGGATTGATCCAACGATTGTCTTTCTTCATTTTTCACTTGAAGTACCGCACTATCCGTCTGGCCGATTAACACTTCGACTGCGGCTTTGGCATGGGCCATTCGACCTGCAGCATTAATTCGTGGTCCTAGCTTGAAAACCACATCACTTATAGTGTATGCTTTTTCTAATTGAATTAGCGAAATCATAGCTGCAACACCTGGAGAAGGTTTGGTATTTAGCTGTAATAAGCCAAATTTAGCCAAGATGCGATTTTCACCGGTTAGAGGTACAATATCACTAGCTATACTGATACACAGCAAGTCAAGAAAAGAATAAAGTTTTTCCTTTTTGATAAAATTCTTTTCTGCATAGCCTTCACAAAGTTTGAAACCGATTCCGCAGCCCGAAAGCTCTTTGTATGGGTATTTGCAATTGTTTTGCTTTGGATTTAATATAGCTAAAGCGGGAGGCAACTGTTCTCCAGGTGTATGGTGGTCACAAACAATTACATCAATTCCCTTTTCATTGGCGTAGTTGATTGGACCGATTGCTTTAATTCCGCAGTCTAAGGCAATCATCAAAGCACAATGCTTCTCTGTGGCGTAATCGATTCCTTGTTCTGAAATACCATATCCCTCACTATGCCGATCGGGAATATAATAATCAATATGTTCGTAGAATTGTCTAAAAAATAGATAGCAAAGAGAAACAGCGGTGGTCCCATCCACATCATAATCGCCGTAAAAAAGAATTTTTTCTTTGTTTTTGACCGCCTCATTAATACGTTCAATAGCTGTATCCATTCCCATCATGGAAAAAGGAGAGTGCAGTTTCGTTAAGCTTCCTCGAAAATAGGTCTTGGCTTCTTCAAAACTTTTAATGCCTCGCTTGACCAAAAGTTCGCAAAGCACGCGATTGACTTTTAACTCTTTGTATAACTGATCAATACTTGTTTGGTCAACATTTTCATATGTCCAATGATAAATCATTTAGTGGGCGAGGCTTAACCATTTTTCTACTTTTTCTAAAAATTTTGGGTCGGACCAAGACGCCGAATCGGGATAATCATCCAGTAAGCTTTCAGCAAAATTTGTTTGTAAATCACCCCGTTTTAAGGCTGTGTCATAAGGAATGGTGGAAAAAGTTACCATTTGGTATTGCGATAAGTATTTGTCCGGAAATTGATTCATGAGGTGGCGCTCCAGCTGTTTACGTTTGAGAAAACGGTGACTTGAAGTGGAATCGCGCATTTCAATAAAGTTACGAAGTGCAAGAGTGGCTATAGCATGGCCATTTTTTACATGATCCCGAGTATACTCTTCAAATACATCTTTCCAGGAGCCTAATTGGTGGCGATCTATAATTTCGTCGAGCACAAAGCAATCTTCAAAACCTGCATTCATTCCTTGTCCGTAAAACGGTACGATGGCATGAGCTGAATCACCCAACAAACAAACATTTTCATAATGCCAAGGATTACAACGCACAGTAACTAAAGAAGACGCTGGATTGTCATGAAAATCTTGAATTACATTCGGCATGTGCTCAAGGGCAGAAGGAAAATATTTTTTAAAGAATTTAAGGATTGTATCATTGTTATTCAGGCTTTCAAAACTTTCATCTCCTTTAAATTGTAAAAACAAAGTTACCGTGAAGCTACCATCGAGATTAGGAAGCGCTATGAGCATAAAGCTTTTTCTTGGCCAAATATGTAAGGCGTTTTTATCCATTCTGTGTTCGCCGTCTGACGTCGGAGGAATTGTTAGTTCTTTATAGCCATGTTCGAGGTATTGCTGTGAATAATTAAACATGTTGGTTTTCTGCATGGCACCTCTAACTGCCGAAAAAGCGCCATCTGCACCAAAAATTAAATCGGGCGACAAAGCGCTTTGGCTATCTGTTTTGGTGTGCTTGAAATGTATGGTGTTTCGCTTTAAGTCGAGGTGGGTTGTTTTTTCATTAAAGGAAAAAGAGATATTCTCGTTTTCATCCGCTTTATTCATCAAGGCAATGTTTAAATCACCTCTTGAAATGGAATAAATAGATTGTCCTTGCTTGCCATAGGGTTGGAAATCTTTTGTGCCATCTTCTTGGTGAATCATTCGTCCATGCATGGGGATAGCAATTTTTTCCAGTGTTTCTTTTAGCCCAATCTTTTCGAGTGCGCGCCAGCCCCTTGTACTCAATGCCAGGTTTATCGAACGCCCGGCATCCATATTGTATTTACGCATATCATCGCGGCGTTCGAAAACTTGCACATTGTGCCCTCTTTTTGCCAAGTAACAGGCCCACATAGAGCCCACTAATCCAGCTCCTGCAATAACGATGTTTTTCTTCTTTTCGATCATACTGGTATACTATTGTGTATGCTAGAGACTAGCATTTGTTTATTATCAAAGATACGGGAAACAAGCTAAGCATATCATTGAAATCCAGGAATTCTTGTAAAGTATACTGCGCGAAGAGTAAAAAGGTTTCCACAATGTGTAAATGGTAAAACATTGTTTTGAGAAGACAATGAGAGAAAGAGTTTTAAATAAGATAACAATGAGTAGATTGCGGTTTGTAATGTGCGCTTGATTTTAATGTACAATCATCAGCATTTAATTTTGCGCTATGACCAAACTCCTTCCTATATCCGCTTGGCTTGAAGAAGACCGACCAAGGGAAAAACTGTTACTCAAGGGTAAAGCTCAATTGAGCAATATAGAATTATTGGCTATTTTGATTGGCTCAGGAAGCACATCTTTGTCAGCCGTTGACCTCTGTTCGAAGATATTAGATTATGTAAATAATGATTTGGTTCAGTTGGGAAAACTTAGCGTAAAAGATCTTACCCGATTTAACGGAGTGGGTCCAGCTAAAGCAATAAGCATTGTAGCTGCTTTAGAGTTGGGTAGAAGAAGACAAGCAGAACATCATCCGAAAGTAATGGCAATACAATCCAGTAAAGATGTTTATCATTTGATGTTGGCTGAAATGAGTGACTTAATCACCGAAGAGTTTTGGGTGGTATATTTGAATCATCGAAATAAGATAATTGGAAGGGAGCGAATAAGTTTAGGAGGTTTAACAGCGACTATTGTAGATGTGCGCATATTGTTCAAGAGCGCCTTGGAAAGATTAGCTACATCAATAATCTTGGTACACAACCATCCATCGGGCACCTTACGTCCCTCGCGAGCGGATCAACAACTGACGGCAAAAATTAAAGAAGCTGGAGTGTTTTTGGACATACAATTGCTTGATCATTTAATTGTTTCCGACGCGGGATATTACAGCTTTGCGGATGAAGGGGGCCTGTAATGAAAAGCTATATGCGCTCTTTATAAAGTAGTAACAAGTAGATTTATCTGGCATTTAAAGGGTACTAAGGATTTTGGTTTATATTTGTCAAACCAACAACCAAGATTATGAAAGTACAACACATTCAGTTTTCTCGAGAAAAAAACGCGGAATTTGTAGCTGAGTTAAAGCGCCGAGTTAACCAATATTTTAAAGAGAAAGGGATTTCTAAACAAGCGAATTTCACGATGGTGTTAAAAACCATTAGTATGATCGCTTTGCTGCTCGTTCCATACGCATTAATGATGTTTGGTGTGGTTAGCAATATATGGGCACATTATCTCATGTGGGCAATTATGGGTTTGGGCGTTAGCGGTATCGGGATGTCTGTTATGCACGATGCTAATCATGGTGCCTATTCTAAGAGCAGAACCATCAATCGGGTTATTGGTCGGTTTATTGATTTGGTTGGGGGGAATGCCACGAATTGGAAAATTCAGCACAATTTATTGCACCACACTTATACCAATATTCATGGCCTAGATCAAGACATCAATGCTGGGGTTGTTTTGCGTTTATCTCCTGAACAAAAACGCAGAAAATTTCATAAGTATCAACACATTTATGCTTGGTTTTTATATGGCCTAATGACTTTGCCCTGGATGACGGTTAAAGACTTTTTCCAAATGGTAGAGTTTCGCAAGAAAAACCTAAATAAAGGTCGCTCTAGAAAGTTTTGGCAGGAGTATACCTTGATGGTCGCGATAAAAATTTTCTACTATTCCTATATGGTGGTACTACCTATTATAATTTTGCCTTTTGCGTGGTGGCAGATTCTTCTTGGTTTTGTGTTGATGCATTACGTTACCGGAGGAACCTTGGCAACTATTTTTCAATTGGCACATGTAATGCCAGAAACGATGAATAAATTAGAGATTGTAGATAATTCTATGGAAGAAAACTGGTTTGTCCACCAGTTAGAAACAACTACTGATTTTGCTCGAAATAATTGGTTAATTAGCTGGTATATCGGTGGATTAAATTTTCAGGTAGAACACCACCTGTTCCCGAATATTTGTCATGTTCACTACAAGCGTTTGTCGCAAATTGTGGAAGAAACAGCCCGCGAATATGGGGTGGTTTATAACAATATTCCGTCGATGATGCGCGCCTTGATAGAGCACGGCAAAGTGTTAAAACGATTGGGAACTGTCGCGTAATGTTTTAAGCTGTTTCAGTTGTAAAGGGTAAGACGATGGGTTTACACCGTCATAATTTCAGCTTCTTTCTTACTAATAATAGCTTCAATTTTAGTCGTGTATTCATTGACTACTTTCTGTACATCCTCTTCGGCGTTTTTAGCCATGTCTTCGCTAAGACCGTCTTTTTCTAAAGATTTGATGAAATCCATTGCCTCCTTACGGGCTGAACGCAAAGAGATTTTGGCGTCTTCGCCCTCTCCTTTGGTTTGTTTTACCATAGCCCTTCTTCTTTCTTCGGTCAATGGCGGAATGTTCAAACGGATAAACTCACCATCGTTTTGAGGGGTTAGACCAATGTTGGCTTGAAGAATTCCTTTTTCGATATCCTGCAACGTGCTTTTGTCAAATGGCTGAATGGCTAAGGTTCTTGCATCTGGTGTTGTGATGCTAGCTAACTGGTTTAGTGGGGACTGTACGCCATAAGCTTCCACCATTACGCTGTTCAACATAGAGGGGTTAGCTTTTCCAGCACGGATTTTTGTCAACTCTTTAGTAAGGTGCTCAATACTTTTATCCATAGAGCTCCTCGCCTCGTCTAGCATCATTTCAATTTCTTCTTGCATCGCTTAAAATTTAATATTTAGTTTGTAACCACTGTACCAATCTTTTCGCCCTTCAATAGACGTGTTAGATTGCCTGGTTTATCCATGTTGAATACTAATATCGGGACATTGTTTTCTTGACAAAGCGTAAATGCTGTGGTGTCCATAATGTTTAGCTTTTGATGCAGGGCATCATCAAAACTCAACACATCATATTTTGTAGCATTGGGGTCTTTTTCTGGATCGGCCGTATAAATACCGTCTACTCGGGTGCCTTTGATTACCGCATCTGCGTTAATCTCAGAAGCCCTCAATGCTGCTGCAGAGTCTGTGGTAAAATATGGGCTTCCTGTTCCTGCTACAAAAATTACCACTCGACCTTTTTCGAGGTGGCGTGTAGCGCGACGACGAATGTAGGGTTCTGCGATTTCTTTCATTTCAATGGCAGAAACTAGGCGCGTGTAGATTCCGGCACTTTCTAATCCATTTTGAAGCGCTACTCCATTAATCACTGTTGCTAACATACCCATGTAGTCTCCTGAAACTCGATCTACGCCGCTGTCTTTTGCTTGAAGTCCTCGGAAGATGTTGCCACCACCGATAACAATAGCTATTTCAAAGCCCATATCAACGACTTCTTTGATGTCTTTGCTGTATTGGGCGATGACCTTCGGATTGATGCCGAATTGTTTGTCACCCATCAAGCTTTCTCCACTGAGTTTTAAGAGTACGCGTTTAAGTTTCATCCTAGAATTTGTCGCTAAATTAAGTTTTTTCGTTTAGAAAGGAATAAAAAAATCCCCACTGGTGGGTGGGGATTTTAAAAACTATAAAACTTTTAGTTTAGTCACCAAGCTCAATACGCTTAAATGTTACAATTTCAGCATCGTCTGCAGAATCTTGAATTGCTTGTCCTACTTTTTTATCAGTATCTAATGCGAAGAACTGATCAAGCAAACAGTATTCTTGGTCAAGTAAGGTGTTATCTGCGATGAATCTGTCCATTTTACCTGGCACGATATTGTCCCAGATTTTTTCTGGTTTACCTTCGGCTGCTAATTGGGCTTTAATTTCACCCTCAACTTTTCCTAATACTTCAGGAGTAAGTTGTACCATACTTACGTATTGTGGTACATTTTTAAGGTGCTTGCCCAAACGCACGCGTTCTTCATTTTCTTTTTCAATCTGTACTTTGAATGCTTCAGTTTCTTTGGCGATAAAGTCAGCATCGAATTCTTTATAACTTAAAATTCTAGGATTCATTGCCGCGATGTGCATAGCCACTCCTCTAAAGAAGTTGGCGGCGTCAGCGCTAGAAGATTTGTAAGAAACCAATACACCGATTTTGTTTCCCGCATGGATGTATGAAGCGATGTTATCACCATTCATTACCGCGAAATTGCTGATAGAGATGTTCTCTCCAATAGATCCAACTTTCTCAGTGATTTTTTCTTTAACCGTTGCACCATCTAAGGTTAAAGCTTCTAATTCTTCAACAGTGTTTACGTCATTAGCCAACGCTAAATCAGCCAAATCGGTTGCAAACTTTACAAACTCTTCGTTCTTAGCTACGAAGTCCGTTTCACAAGCTAAGTGAACGATAACACCTTTATTGCCATCGTTTGAAGTTTTAGCGATAACAGCACCTTCGTTAGCGTCACGTCCAGAACGTAATTCAGCAACTTTTGCGCCTTTTTTTCTTAAATAATCGATAGCAGCTTGCATATCACCATCAGATTCAGCTAATGCTTTTTTGCAGTCCATTAAACCAGCACCGGTTTGATCTCTTAATTCTTTTACTTGTTGAGCAGTAACAGCCATTGTATTTAATTTTTTAATGTGTTTAATTTGATGTATGAACAGAAACGGTCAAGCTTAAAGCCCGACCGTTCTAATTTGGATGGGCGTAGAACGCCGATATGTTCTATTCGTTATCTGTATCCGTTGCTTCTGAATCAGCAGTTTCAACTTCAGCAGGCTCTTCCTCTTCCATGTTGTCTTTCATGTTTTGACGATCAGACAAGCCTTCTTTAACAGCATCTGCCAAGTAGCGAGTGATGATTTCAATTGATTTAGAAGCATCATCGTTTGCAGGGATAGGGAAGTCTACTAAATTAGGATTAGAGTTCGTGTCAACCATTCCGAAAGTGCGGATACCCAATTTTTTAGCTTCTTTGATAGCAATGTGTTCGTGATTAATGTCAACTACGAAAACAGCTGCAGGTAAGCGATTCAAAGTTTCTATACCGCCCAAAACAGTGCTTAACTTATCGCGTTGACGAGTCATCATCAATCGTTCTTTTTTGGTTAGGCCCGTTGCGCTAGAATCAGATAAAATCTTATCAATAGTCTGCATTTTCTTGATTGACTTACGGATAGTGCCGAAGTTAGTCAACATACCCCCCAACCATCTTTCAGTAACGTATGGCATGCCTACAGACTGAGCAATTTCTTTGACTGTTTCTTTAGCTTGCTTTTTAGTGGCAACGAACATAATTTTTCTACCAGAAGAGGTAATTTGTTTCATTGCAGCAGCAGCCTCTAATAATTTATCTGATGTCTTGTTCAAGTCGATTAAGTGAATACCCTTCTTTTCCATGAAAATGTATTGCAACATTTTAGGATTCCACTTTCTCTTTAAGTGTCCGAAGTGAACACCCGCCTTCAACAATTCTTTTTGATTTATTCTTTCCATGATTATCTTTCTTCTTGCTAAAATATTAACGCTTACTAAATTGTTCTTTCTTACGAGCTTTTCTGAAGCCAGGCTTCTTACGCTCTACAACTCTTGCATCACGAGTCAACATTCTTAATGGCTTAAGCGTTGCGCGGTGTTCTTCGTCGATTAATAAAAGTGCTCTTGCAATTCCTAGTTGAATAGCTTCCGCTTGGCCTTTGATTCCGCCACCGGTTACATTCACGTTAAAATCAAAACTCTTAGCAGTTTCAGTTGCCACTAATGGCTCCAAAACTTTGTTTTGTAAAAAGTCTACAGAAAAGTATTCTTTTAAATCTTTTCCGTTTATTGTTACTTGGCCTTTTCCTTTACTGATGAATACTCTGGCAATAGAAGCTTTTCTTCTTCCTACGGCTACATTCTTTTCCATAATCTTAGCTTAATGTTTGAGGTTTTTGCGCAGCATGAGGATGATCTGCACCTTCGTAAACAAATAATTTTCTAAACATGTCACGTCCTAATCTGTTTTTAGGAAGCATTCCACGTACTGCATTTTCTACAATTGCTATAGGCTTTTTAACATTTAAGTCCTTTGCATTGATGGTGCGCTGTCCACCCGGGTAACCCGTGTAGCTAATGTAATTTTTTTGATCCCACTTATTTCCAGACAAGTGAATTTGGTTTGCATTGATAACTACAACGTAGTCACCAGCATCAAAATGCGGTGTGTAAGTTGCTTTGTGCTTACCTCTTAGGATAGTAGCTATCTGTGTAGCCAAACGACCCAATGTTTTGTCTTTTGCGTCAACCACAAACCATTCTCTTTCGTAGGTTTGTGCGTTCGCAAACTTGGTTTTGTAACTTTGTGTATTCACGATATTAATTTTCTTTTGTTATAACTCCTTGATTTTCAGTTTAATTTTCGCTCAAAAGGAAAACTGTCTAAAAAATCGGAATGCAAAGATAAGTTTGAGAGCCTTTCTAAACAACAGTGGTGGGTTCTTTTTTACAGGCAACCGTTATAAGTGTTTGATAATCAGTCTAAATTTCGCAAAAAAGCTTAATAATTCGAAAAGGAAGGATGTATTTTAAGCCGATTTAATGGGGTATGCTAGTCACCCAATAGATGGTGCCAAGACTTATCCATGTTCTTTTTAAGTCTACATTAATTAAAAGTAGTTATTTCGAATTACTTTTGTATTTCAATAAAAATATCAAGTTTCATGGCAAAATATGATGTGGTAATTATAGGTTCAGGACCCGGAGGGTATGTGGCGGCGATTCGCTGCGCACAGTTAGGCTTTAAAACAGCAATTATTGAAAAATATAACACCCTGGGTGGGACTTGTTTAAACGTGGGTTGTATTCCAAGCAAGGCTTTACTAGACAGTTCCGAACATTATCATAAAATGAATCACGAGTTTGCCGAGCACGGAATAAATGTTACAGGAGCAAAACTAGATTTTACTCAAATGATTGCCCGTAAGGATAATGTGGTGAAGCAAACTTGCGATGGGGTGGAGTTCTTGATGAAGAAGAATAAAATTGATGTCCTTACTGGCGTTGGTTCATTCAAGGATAAAAACACCATTTTGATCAATGGGAAGGATGAAATTACTGCCGATAAAGTGATTATCGCCACGGGTTCGAAGCCAGTAAATTTACCTTTTGCGAAAGTGGACAAAAAGCGAGTGATTACTTCGACAGAGGCCTTGAAGTTGTCAGAGGTTCCAAAGCACTTGGTGATCATTGGTGGAGGAATTATCGGCTTGGAAATGGGTTCGGTGTATTTACGTTTGGGAAGTGAGGTAACCGTAATTGAATATGCCGATCGCTTAACACCAGGTATGGATGGCGATATCAGTAAGGAGCTTAAACGTATCTTTGGCAAGCAAGGTATGAAGTTTGAATTGAGCACGAAAGTGAGCGATGTGAGCGTCAAGGGAAAAACCGTTACCGTGAAGGCTGAAAATAAGAAAGGCGAAGCTGTCGAGTTTAAAGGCGATTATTGTTTAGTTGCTGTGGGAAGAAAGCCATACACAGAAGGTTTAGGGTTGGAGAATGTTGGTATCAAAACAGACGATAGAGGACGAATAGAGGTTGATGGTCAATTGCAAACCAATGTTCCAGGTATTTACGCACTTGGCGATGTGGTGAAAGGTGCTATGTTGGCCCACAAAGCCGAAGAAGAAGGTGTGTTTGTTGCCGAAGTAATGGCAGGACAAAAACCACACATTCATTATAATTTAATTCCAGGCGTTTGTTATACGTGGCCTGAGGCTGCTGGTGTTGGTGCAACAGAAGAAGAATTAAAAGAAGCAAAAACAGCTTATAAAACAGGTAAATTTCCATATCGGGCACTTGGAAGGGCAAGAGCGAGTATGGATATTGACGGCTTCGTGAAGATTCTGGCAGATGAAAAAACGGATGAAATCTTAGGTGTGCATATTGTGGGTGCAAGGGCAGCAGACTTAATTATGGAAGGTGTGGTTGCAATGGAGTATCGTGCAAGCGCTGAAGATGTTTGTCGCATGAGTCACCCTCACCCAACATACAGCGAAGCGTTTAAAGAAGCATGCTTGGCGGCGACGGAAAACCGCGCGATGCATGTGTAGTTAGTCTCTCCCTTGGAGGGTCCTGATTCATTTATAAGCATATGAAAAGATTGCACCGTGTTTTAATAATTGGTCTGGAAGTAGCATTACAAGAAGCGCTTTTTGAAGATAAGTATGCCGATAAGGTGATAGAAAAGACTTTGAAGGCGAATAAGAAATGGGGCAGTAAAGACAGGGCTTTTGTTGCGGAATCGTTTTATGATATTATTCGCTGGAAAAGAAAACTGGCTCATTATATGGGTGAGGAAATTACGCGAGACAACATCTATAAGCTGATTGCTACGTATTTAATTTACAGCAACTACGAAGTCCCTTCTTTTGAGGAATTTAAAGCTTTTGAAAAGAAGAAAGTACTTGCTCGCATGTCAGAATCCATTGCCAATCCTGCCGTAGAACATTCAGTTCCTGACTGGTTGTTTGACAAAATCAAAGCGGACTATGGCGATGATACAGAAGCTATATTGGCGGCTTTGAACGAACAAGCCGACGTGTTTTTGCGGGTAAATCGATTGAAGGCGAGCGCACGAAAATTGATACAATCGCTTTTGGAAGATGGCGTACATGCAGAAATGGTTGATGGCTTACCAGATGCTTTGCGTATTAAGGTCAGAAAGAACCTTTTTCGGACGAAAGCTTTTCAAGATGGGTGGTTCGAAGTCCAGGATTTATCTTCTCAAAAGGTTGCAGAAGCGTTAGCGCCTGAAGCCGGTATGCGTGTGCTGGATGTTTGTGCTGGAGCTGGAGGTAAAACTTTACATTTAGCTAGTTTGATGGAAAACAAAGGCCAAATAATTGCCTTAGATATCCATGAATGGAAGTTGAAAGAATTGAAGCGACGAGCAAGGCGAGCTGGCGCTCACAACATTGAAACTCGGCCAATTGCAGCTAAAACGATAAAGCGTTTACGGGACGGAGCGGACGCTTTGTTAATTGATGCCCCTTGCACAGGCTTGGGTGTTTTACGGAGAAACCCTGACGCTAAATGGAAGTTAGATCCAAGTTTTGTGGAACGTATAACTAAAGAACAACAAAATATACTAGCGGATTACAGCAAAGTGCTTCGTATAGGTGGAAGAATGGTTTATGCGACTTGTTCTATTTTATCTGAAGAAAA
>JAFMKE010000025.1 GCA_017853115.1 Verrucomicrobiota bacterium | reverse complement strand
CCTTTTTGGCAATGTTTCTCTCATGCTTAGGTTTGTTGCAAGCACAAACTTTTTCCAATGAGGCAGTTTCAAGAGGCATTGATTTTACTAGTGGCACATTAGATACTTGGGGTAGTGGGTTGAGTTTTTTCGATTTTAATCAAGATGGATGGGATGATTTGAGTTTCGCAAGGGAGAATCAGGTCCCGATTTTTTATCAAAATAACCAAGGGAATTTTCAAGAAGTCTCGATGGGCGTCTTTCCTCAAGGTAAAGCGAAAGCTATCTTATGGGCGGATTACGATAATGATTATGACCTCGATCTGTTTTTGACTGCCTTAGATGGCAAGATTCAACTTTATCAAAATCAAGGGAATTTTACCTTTCTTGAAGTAAGTGCAGCGGCTGGTTTATTTACCGGTGCTGCCCGAAATTATGGTGCAGCTTTTGCTGATTATGATCGGGATGGTTTTCTCGACTTGTATGTATGTCGGTATGACATTAATGGGGACTCAACCAACCTGAGTTTCCTCAACAACTTGTACCACAATAATGGTGATGGCACGTATACAGATGTTAGCATATCCGCTGGAGTGGATGATGGTTTAGCTCAAAGTTTTCAGCCCGTTTGGTTTGATTTTAATCATGACTTCTGGCCAGATTTATATGTGGTCAATGATAAACTAGAGCCGGGAAGGCTGTACGTGAATAATCAAGACGGGACCTTCACTGACCTTACCGTCAGCGCCAATCTTGCTGATGGATCATCGGATTTAATGACGGGTACAGTTGGTGATTTCAATAATGACAATCGATTAGATTTGTTTGTTTCGAATATTGGAGGAAATTCTAATTTCGCACCTCGGCTATATGAAAATAGAGGAGATAGTACATTCATCAATGTCTATAACTCTTTAATCTCCGCGATGGATGCTACCACCTGGGGCGGTCTTTGGTTCGATGCGGACAATGATGGTTGGCAAGACTTGTATGTAGCCACTGATTTTCTAAGTCCTTTGAATCAAGCTGTACCGAGCTATTTTTATCGAAATACTATATCTTCCGGCTTTACGCAAGATTCGGTAAGTTTTCTTTCCAATCCCAGTGCGCAAAGCCATGCTGTTGCTCGGGGTGATGTGAATCAAGATGGATTTTACGACCTCGTTGTATACAACGAAGAGCCAGATACTTCTTTCTTGTGGCTTAATAATGGAACAAGTAATAATTATGTTAAAATCACCTTAGAAGGCACAGTATCTAACTCCTTTGCGATTGGTTCTTTTATACAAGTATTTGCCGGAGGACAGCAATACACACAATACACCATGTGTGGTGAAAATTATATAGGACAAAGCTCCCAACATCATATTTTTGGATTAGCTCAGCTAACTATGATTGATTCCGTTTGGGTGGAATTCCCTAGTGGAATCATAAATAAATACTACAACCTTCCGGTTAATCAATCCTACCATTTTATTGAGGGAGAAACAGTGAATGATTTCTTTATTAATGTTCTTGGCAATATGCCTTTTTGTGCTGGTGATTCCATTCAACTCTCCGCGCCTGAAGCCCTTTCCTATGTTTGGAGCACAGGCGATACTACACAGGCTATAATGGTCTATGAAGAGGGAAGCTATCAAGTTGAAATTATCGATTCATTAGGCTTGACTCAGCAAAGTGTGTTATTGTTTGCTGAAAAAATCGAACAACCCCAAATTGTAGTGACTACTGAAAATGCTCAATGCAATAACTCCGCTGATGGCAGTGTTTCCCTTTTGGTGGCTAACCAAGGTCAAGGCTATAGCATAAATTGGGAGGATGCGGTAGTTGGAGAGTTGCGTCAGAACCTAAGTGCAGGCGACTATCAGTATACATACGTAGATGCGTTTGGGTGTTTATTTTTCGATACAATAAGCATTTCGGAGCCTTTCCCAATAAATGCCCAGTATGAAATATATCCGGCATCGGAAAGTCAATTGGGTAGTCTATCTATAGTGATTAACGGTGGAACTCCACCCTACTTGAGCCTATTAAATGGGGATACTATTGATGGTCAGGCTTTTGATTTATCTCCCGATATGTATACTTTGATTATTACGGATAATAACGATTGTACATATGAAGATTCGATAGTGATTCCTTTGGAAAACGATACGGTAATCAATTCAAGTGTAACTAGAAGTCCTCTACCATTTGAGATTTTTAATGATATTATCCAGTCCGAAATTGTAATACAATGGCCAAAGAAAGTAAAGGGTGCTCTTGAAATTGAGTTTTTTTCTATTTTAGGAAAGCAGCTATCGAGCTACAATGTAGATCTTACAGGAAAAAATGATTTGCGTTTAGACTATCCCAATAACCTCAGTGATGGATGGTATATTCTTCAGCTCCGTTTTAAAAACAATACGCTACGCAGTCCTATATTAATAAAGAATCAGATTTAATCCTTTTGTATTATATTAGACCAGTGTAGAAGTTGAATAATCGGTACTCATTAAAAAATTTTAAAATACAAAGCTTCGAGTTGGCAATAAACTTGTTAACAAAATAGTAATATAAAAAGTACTGATTTTGTCCCTAATCTTTTTCTTTTTTTGTACTTTGGCAATCGTAATTAAAGAGCATATGAAAGCATTTAAAAATATAAATTGGTTGAAGTTTTTAGTTTTAGCTATTGTTTTGGCTTCTCCGATAGCTGTAAGTTTGGTGTTTGCGCAACCAGGGCCGCCGCCACCGCCGCCGCCGCCGCCAGCAGGTGTGCCTATTGACGGTGGGATAGCTTTACTCTTAGGGGGCCTAACTGCCTATGGTGCAAAGAAGTATTTGAAAAAGTAATTTACGTAAGAACTATATTGAGAAAACTCCTAGTTTAAGCTAGGAGTTTTTTATTTTTATTCGATGAGAAATATCTTTTACCTTGTATTCGCATTTTTGTTGTTTGCCTGTTCAGAAAAGTCTGATTTACCTCGAATTAGCGATGTATATTCCTTAAGTGATGGGGAAAATGGACTGGCCCGTCAGGCTTATGAATTTATGCGTTTGCGTAATCCAGCTACTGATCAAATTCCTGCAGATATATCAGAAAGAGAGTACCAATTCCTTATGCAAATGCCAACTCCAAAGTCCCTAACTAACTGGGAGTGGCAGCAAAGAGGACCTGTCAATGTCGGTGGTAGAACACGAGCTATTGCTTTAGACGTTAATAATGAAAATCGGATTTTAGCTGGTGGAGTTAGTGGGGGTTTATGGTTGTCAGAAAATGCTGGGCAGTCTTTTGAGAAAGTAACTACCAATCTTACGTTACACTCGGTAACCTCCATTGCACAGGATGTGCGGAATGGATTCCAAAATACTTGGTATTATGGAACTGGCGAGTTAAGTGGAAATAGCGCTGATTTATTTGGCCATGGTATTTATAAGTCTACCGATAATGGAATTTCATGGAATCTCTTGCCGTCTACTTCAAATGATAGTGCCAACCAGGTTTCTTTGCAAGGAGATTTTCGGTATGTGCAGGATGTTAAAGTGAATCCTGTAAATGGGCATATTATTGTAGCTGCATATACAGGAGTTTATCTTTCTCAAGATGGTGGTGATACCTGGCAGTTAATGTTAACCGCTGATAGTTCACCAAACGGTTTTGGTTATATCAACTATGGAAATCAAGTGAGCGTAATGGTCGATGACAATGGGGTATATTATGCCATGTTAAGTTCTGATGCACAAGATGCTGGTATTTATCGTTCGGTAGATGGGCTATCCTGGACTGAGATTACTCCTGCAGGTTTATCCACCGCATACCGAAGGATGGAAGTCGCATTCGACCCTTTTGATACTAATGAAATGTTGTTTGTGGTGGATGCATCTACGAATCCTTCAGTGGATAATCATGAGTTATGGCATTATACCTATTTGAGTGGAGATGGGAGTGGCGCAAACGGTCTGTGGGAAGATCGATCGGCCAACCTACCCACTGGAACATGCACCGGCTTTTACACCTTTGATTTTGGTTATTTCCAAACACAGAATTCTTACGATATGTTTATCGCTTATCATCCATCGGAGGAGGATGTAGTGTTTATCGGTGGAACCAATCTTTATCGCAGTACAGATGCCTTTCAAACGGGAACGAACTACACTTGGATAGGCGGATATCAATGTGACCAAAATATGCCTTCCAACTATATTTGGCCGAATCACCATCCCGACCAGCACGATGTCAAATTTTTGCCAAGTAACCCCAATGTTATGATATCCGCACATGATGGTGGCTTGTCAATTACGCAAAATTGTTTAGCCAATAATATCGAATGGTCATCCTTAAATAATGGTTATGGCACAACACAGTTCTATACAGTAGCCATAGAGCACGGCAATGTAGAATCTGAGGTAATTATTGGTGGATTGCAAGACAACGGAACTTTCTTGACAACAGATTTAAATCCCTTATCCCCCTGGATAAGTACCTTTTATGGCGATGGGGCATATTGTGCTATCGCCGATAATCGTGATGCCTATTATGTTTCTTGGCAAGGTGGAAAAACCTTTAAATTCGACATTGATGATAACGGCCAAACCCAAGCTTTAACTAGAATCGATCCTATTGGTGGTGATAACTATATGTTTATTAATCCATTCATTCTAGATCCTGCGAATACAAATACCATGTATTTGGCGGCCGGCAGGTATATCTGGCGAAATGATAGCCTGGCCGATATTCCTTTGCTTAATGATGAATATAATGCCATTAGTCAGGGTTGGGAGCAAATTGATGAGAGTACGACAAATACGCAGTTTGGTGGAATTAATTATATTTCAGCCCTGGGTATGAGTGCCGATAGTAATGATGTGCTCTACTATGGCACATATAATGGACGAGTTTATCGTCTAAGTGGACTTCAGTCAGGAAATTTAGTAAAAGAGGTAATCAATACCGCTGAACTACCATCTGGAGGTGCTTATGTGAGTAGTATCGTTCCCAATCCAATGAATGCAAATGAAGTCCTTTTGTCCTATTCAAACTATGAGGTTAAGAGTATCTTTTATTCGAATGATGCTGGAGAAACTTGGCAAAATATAAGCGGAAGTTTAGAAGAAAATCCCGACGGAAGTGGCGCTGGTCCATCTGTCAATTGGATGCACTTTTACCAAGATGAAGAGGATACGATTTATTTAGCTGGGACAACTTCTGGGCTTTTTGCGACAGATTTGCTGCAAGGGGAGAATACGATCTGGGAGCGACAAGCGGTCAATCAAATAGGCAATGTACCTGTTACCATGATTGATTCGAGGGCTTACGACAAAAACATCGTGGTGGCTACACATGGTGCTGGAATCTTTTCGACAAAAGTGGTTCAGGTGAGTGTTAAAGACCAGCAACAGCATGCAATTACCCAATTAGGGTTTACCTATCCTAATCCAAGTAATGGTCAGATTCAATTGGATGTGCAACTAGGTCGTGCGGCGCATATGGAACTAAAAGTTTTTGATATGCTTGGGCAGTATGTCGAAACAGTCGAAGCACGCAATTTTTCACCAGGAAAGCATAAGATAAAATGGTCTACGACTAACTACAGCACCGGGGCCTATGTTGTAGTTTTGGAAGGGGAGAATCAAATCTTAGGGAGTCGAAAGTTTTTTGTCGTACAGTGAGTTAATCTAGATATATAGCACCAGTTTTTGACCAATTTTTAGCTTGTCACTGCTTAAGGAATTCCATTTTTTAATCTGCGAAACCCCTACGCCATACCTCATGGCTATATGACCTAAGGTATCACCACTTTTAACCTTATATACTTGATAGTCGGGTATTTTAACTTCGCTTACTTCGGCAGTGATATTAGCCAGGTATGGATCTGCCAACAAAGAATCTTCCAGTGCTTTAAACTGACCCAAATAGTCGATAGGCAAATTTAAGGGATACCCTTCAGGAGTTTTTGGTACAATTCCTGACTTTAGTGCGGGATTACTGAATTGAAGAAAAGTACTATCTATTCCAATAACTTCAGCGATTCGTCGCAAACTCAGTTTGTTTTTTACCAAAACTGTATCAGTCAAAAATAAATCTTCTTTAGGTGGAAGCACCGGGATATGATAAAAATCGTAGTATTCCATAACAAAAGCACATGCAGTGAATTTTGGCACATACTCCCTGGTTTCGCGAGGCAAGTACGGCCATATTTCCCAATAGCTGGTTTTGCCACCTGATGCACCTATGGCTTTGTTTACATTGCCTGGACCTGCATTGTATGCTGCAAGTGCTAACAACCAGTCGTTATAAATATTATAAAGTGTAGCGAGGTATTTTGCCGCAGCTTCACTAGCTAGAAAAAGATCCCTGCGCGCATCATAAAAGTCATTTTGTTCAAGACCTAAACTTCTCCCGGTTCTCGGCATAAATTGCCATAAGCCTAGAGCTCCTGCATGTGATTTGGCGAAAGGATTCAGACTGGATTCAATAATAGGCAAGTATTTAATTACCTCAGGAATGTCATGTCGACTTAAAACCTCTTCAAAAACGGGGAAATAAAAGGACCCTAACCCCAAGCTCTGTGCTATTAGCAATCGTCTACTTGAAGAAAATTGATCAATATGTTGCTGGACAATATTATTGAAGGTGAAGGGGAATTGAGAAGGAATCAACTCCATCTTCGCTAATATTTCCTCATTGGTCATACTAGGAATCTCATGTTTTGGCATTTTTATGGCCAACTGAATGAGGGAGTCATCGAGAAACCAACTTTCTGCGTAATACAGCTCGAAAGTTTTTTTGTCAAGCGCTTGAATGTAATCTATGTTAATATCACTCGACTGTATACTATCTTCTTGCGCATGAGCCTTTGAGAGGCCGAGCAGATTGAAGACAAGGAGAATAATTAGGGGTGATTTCATATAGGATGTCAAGTTAAGGAATCTCTTCATATAGAGGAAAAATTACCTAAACTTGTTCTATATTATTAACATTGCATCACCGTATGAGTAGAAGCGATAATCGTTTTTAATTGCTTCTTCATACGCCCGCATCGTCAACTCATGACCTGCAAAAGCACTAACCATAATGATCAAACTTGATTTAGGTAGGTGGAAATTAGTTAGTAAGCAATTGGCAATTTTGAATTCGTATGGCGGATGGATAAACAAATTGGTCCATCCAGAAGAAGGTTTTAACTGATCGTGAGCAGATACCGAACTTTCCATAGATCGCATCGAGGTTGTTCCAATAGCGCAAATTTTCCGCTTGTTATCCATCGCACGATTCACAATCTCCACCGCCTTGTCATCTACTTCATAGTATTCGGCATCCATTTTATGTTTGCTCAAATCTTCTACCTCAATATTGCGAAAAGTTCCTAAGCCAGTATGTAGAGTCAATTCAGCAATGTCTACACCTTTAATCTCCAACATTTTCATCATCTCTTCGGTGAAATGTAAGCCGGCAGTTGGCGCGGCTACTGCTCCTGTTTTCTTTGCGTAAACGGTTTGATAACGCTCAGTATCTACTTCCTCCGGTTCGCGTTTGATATATTTCGGAAGAGGCGTGTTTCCTAAACTGAATAAGGCTTTTTTATACGCTTCTTCATCGCCGTCATAAAAGAAACGAACTGTTCTCCCTCTTGACGTCGTATTGTCAACTACCTCGGCAACCAAAGTCTCGTCTTCACCAAAGTACAGCTTGTTGCCTACACGGATTTTTCTGGCTGGGTCAACAAGTACATCCCACAAACGTTGCTCAGCGTTTAACTCACGCAATAAAAATACCTCAATCTTGGCGCCTGTTTTTTCTTTATGCCCGAATAGACGAGCAGGAAAAACCTTCGTATTGTTGATTACTACTGCATCACCTTCATCGAAATAATCTAAAAAACTATCGAAAGTTTTATGCTCAATGGTTCCCTCTGCGCGGTTCACAACCATCAATTTGGAAGTACCTCGTTTTTCAGGTGGGTAATAAGCAATTTTCTCGTGTTCTAATTGGAAATCAAATTCAGATAATTTCATTCGATAAGATTTGTGTGTTAACCGTTAAATTTTAAGGCTGCAAAGTTAATATATTTTATAGGAAAAGTAAACTCTTAGTGAAGTCTCTGATGCGTCTAACTGACAAGTTCCATTTCGCTTCCCTCAATCGCTAAAATAAGCTCGTGGCCGTAGGCGCTTGCGGGTGTTTGATAGCCTGATTTGAATTGCCCTCCCAAAATGTTTTTGGTGATATGCACACTGCAAAGCGCAGTAAGTAAATAGCCCTCTCGACATGTTAAACGCGCTTCAACTGCCTTATTATCATTCCAGACTTTTCCCCAAAGCAATGATTTTCCCTGGGTGTTTTCCTTCTCACTCGGTCCAGTTAAATTCTTATCTACCCAGTTTTGAGCTATTTTTTTAACTAAAGATGTACGCAGTAAGGGATTAAAAATTGATTGAAATTTCATCATTTGGATTGAGCGTTTGGGCACGCCAGTATAGACGCAAATATTCGGAATCTTCGTGGAACTATAAGCTGTAGAAACATCTCCCCAAGGAATCGTCATACAATAGTGCTTTACTTCACCAAAATCTATCTTTTTAGATAGATGTCCTACTGCTACTTTTTTTATTTTACCATTCACGCGCGCAGCGCTACCTTCGCCCAGATTCTCTACCATCGTACTTGCCGTTCCATGCGATAGTCCGCCGCCGATAGACGTGAAAGCTAATTCTAAGTGTGTAGCTTCGGGCAATTGTTCATGCAGGAAATTGGCCAAGCAATCCGAAGGCACAACATCGAAACCTACGCCTGGCATAACGCAGAGATTGGCCTCCTCAGCCTTTTTCCCGTATGATTTGGCCAATTCGAAAACGGCAATCTCGCCTGTTATATCTAAATAATGTGTATTGCTTGCTAAACAAGCTTCTATCATGACTTTTGCTGTTTGACTAAACGGGCCTGCAGCGTTGAGACATACAGTAAAATCATTCAGGACCTCTACAATTCTATTTTTATCATTTAAATCGAAAATAATATAGTCTAATTCAAAGTCCTCCGCAACTTTTTTCACTTTTGATTCTGTTCGCCCGGCAAGGACCGGACTTAAGCCTTGTTTTAAACTTTCTTGAATGATAAGTTTGGCCGTGTAGCCATTGGCACCGTAGAGTAAAAATTTCATATCTGTCTTACTAGTTTTGGATAAATGTACAAAATTATCAGTTGTTACCCCAAGCAATTTATCCTATCTTTGCAGTCAAAATAAACTAACCATTGATGAAAGATTTTTTAAAGGAATTACAAATAGAACAAACGAATTCAGGGGTAAGTACGGGAAGTAACTGGCTTGCTGGAAACGGCGAAAATTTAGTGTCGAGTTCACCAGTTGATTCTCAAGTTATAGCAACCGCTACAAGTGCTTCTAAGGAGGATTATGAAAAGGTTATGCAAATTGCTAGTGAAGGATTTAAAGCTTGGAGACAATGGACAGCTCCAGCGAGAGGGGAGGTGGTTCGTCAGTTTGGTGAGGAATTAAGAAAACACAAAGAGGCACTCGGCAAATTGGTTTCTTATGAAATGGGGAAGAGTTTACAAGAAGGTTATGGTGAGGTTCAAGAGATGATTGATATCTGTGACTTTGCAGTGGGTTTGTCTAGACAATTGCATGGTTTAACGATGCATTCTGAGCGGCCTAATCATAGAATGTACGAGCAATGGCACCCGCTGGGTATAGTTGGGATAATTTCAGCTTTCAATTTCCCCGTGGCTGTTTGGTGTTGGAATACTGCTTTAGCTTGGGTAGCTGGCGACGTGTGCGTATGGAAACCATCAGAAAAGGTTCCTTTGTGTAGTATCGCGTGTCAAAAAATAGCTCAGCGCGTTTTCGAGCGAAATAATGTACCTGAAGGAGTTTCTTGCATAGTCAATGGGGATTATAAAATAGGTGAACTTTTATCGCATGACAAGCGCGTTCCTTTAGTTTCTGCCACGGGAAGTACCAGAATGGGTAAACTTGTGGGTGCAGCAGTGGGTAGTCGATTAGGAAGAAGTTTATTGGAGTTAGGCGGAAACAATGCTATTATTATTACGGAAAATGCGGATATCGATTCGACTTTGATAGGTGCGGTATTTGGTGCTGTGGGTACATGTGGCCAACGTTGTACATCTACACGTCGATTAATTATCCATGAATCAGTGTATGATCAGGTTAAAGATAATCTCAAAAAAGCCTACGGTCAATTGCGAATTGGTGATCCTTTGGATGAGAAAAACCACGTGGGGCCGCTTATCGATAAAGATTCGGTCAATCAATATTTGAATAGTATTGCAGCTATTGAGGAGCAGGGGGGTAGCTTTGTAGTAGAGGGTGGTGTACTTGAAGGTGAGCCATTTCAAAGCGGTTGCTACGTAAAGCCGTGTATTGCTGAAGTGAAGAATGAATTTCCAATTGTTCAGCATGAAACCTTCGCTCCGATTCTTTATATTATGAAATACAAAACACTGGATGAAGCGATAGCTATGCAGAATGATGTTCCTCAAGGATTGAGTTCGGCTATTATGACAACGAATATGCGTGAAATGGAGAAATTCTTGAGCGCTTCAGGAAGTGATTGTGGAATAGCTAATGTAAATATCGGTACGAGCGGGGCAGAAATAGGTGGTGCTTTCGGTGGTGAAAAAGAAACGGGCGGTGGACGTGAGTCTGGCTCGGATGCCTGGAAAGCATACATGCGACGTCAAACGAATACTATAAATTACGGAACGGAATTGCCTTTAGCTCAAGGTATTCAATTTGATTTTTAATCGGAGTTAGCATGGATACACAACTTCTTCGAGACCTGGTAAATATTGATTCACCATCTGGATATACCCAGGAGGCCTGTCAGTTTGTTTACGATACTTTGAGTGAATGGGGTTTGAAGCCGGATTTCACAGCTAAAGGGGCTGTTGTTTGTAATCTAGGTGCTAACCCTAAACTCGTTGTGGCTGCACATGTAGATACTTTGGGAGGCATTGTTTCCCATTTAAATCCCAATGGAACTTTGCGGATTAGTAATGTGGGAGGCTTGTTGCTGCCGAGTTTTGAAGGTTCTTATGTGAGAGTCCATACCTTATCAGGTAAAACGTACACGGGGACATTTCTCTTGGACAATCCGGCTATTCATGTGAATCGCGAGTCTGGGGCGAAGAAGCGAGAAATAACGAATATGCACATTCGTATTGATGAGGAAGTAGAAAACTTGGAGGATCTTCAAAAATTAGGGGTTTCCATCGGTGATTTCGTATGTTTCGAACCGCATTACACCGAGACACCAAGCGGATTTATTAAGAGTAAGTTTATGGATAACAAAGCGAGTTGCTTCGTTTTGTTTGAACTTGCTCGCTTGTTGAAGGATAAGCAAGTGCCTGTACAATTGTTTTTCTCTAATTATGAAGAGGTAGGGCATGGAGCAGCAACAGGTTATGCTGATTCTATAGAGGAAATGCTTTGTTTAGATATGGCTGTGGTTGGTGACCAACAAGCTGGTCGAGAAACCTTATGTAGTATTTGTGCTAAAGATTCGAGTGGACCGTATGACTATGGTATGCGCAAGGAATTGGTTCGTCTGGCAGAACAAAAGAAGATAGCCTATTGTCAGGATATATATCCTTTTTACGGCTCAGACGGAAGTGCTGCTTTACGAGCAGGCAATGATTTCCGAGTGGGTTTGATTGGAATGGGTGTCTCAGCCTCGCATGGCATTGAAAGAACACACAAAAAAGGTATACAAGCCACCATTGATTTATGTATGGCTTACATCGAAGAAAACTATGGCTAACTATGCTAGAGTGGTGCTGTAGTAATAACCAATAGGGTGCTCTCGCGTAAAAAGTGCACCTCCTCACACATAGACAACGGACTTATCCAACTGTTTCGGTTCTAGTTTAATTTGGTGAGCTTGTGATGATAGCTAAGGCATTTGATATGTCTAATAAGCATGATAGCCGTCAAGGGTAGGATAGCGATATGATACTGTTGTGGACTGATAAACCAGCCCAACAAAACGAAGCCACAAAAACCAGCGGCAATTCTAAAATAAACTTCCCACTTTGGATTTTTTAAAAAGAAGACAGCGACAAGGTTAAGTGGGAAAGCCCAAAACATATTTAGGTTGATGTGTGCTGCCAGATGATCGGTAAAAAGCCACATAGCTAGAAACAAAGTGCCTAGTAATCCAGTGATGACAAATAAAATTCGATCGATCACAAAAAAATGTTTTCCTTGTTTCCAATTGCGATAAGTAATAGCTCCTATAAAAATCAGTAGATAGGTGAATACACTAAACGGTGACAAAAAAGAAAAATTGGCCTCACCTATAGGCCTGTCGGGAGCGGTGATAATCATTTGTTCACTAGCCACTAAACCCTCCACGGCGTCAATTTGATTCATTAAATGATACGGTAAAAACATAAACTCATAATGGCTTGCCTTTCTACTCGAGTGTACACCAAGTAGGATGTCCATGCCTAAATCAAGCCAAGGCTTTCCTACAATATATGGATCGATTAGATCGATAAAGCTTTTGTCTGTTTTCTCGTGAATCGGGCTATTGGCGTCTCCAAACATTGGACCTATGCTATTGACTAACATGTCACGAACTCGGGAGGAACAATTATCGAAGAAGAAGTCATATTGATAGGCTCTGTTTTCAGGCTCATAATTAATGAGTAAGGCATTAAACAAATCTTGCTTTTCTTGCTGCGAGATATTTAATACTTGCTCGTATACCCATCGTTCTTGTTTTTGGTAACTATACATGAAGTTGGGAAATTCTTGAACACCTAACCAATAATTCAGCTTGCCTCGGGCAAACTCAAATCCAAATGCAGCTTGATCTTGCCACGAACTACCACCAAAAGAAAACATCCCGTAATTAAACACGATATCCAGTTGGTTGGCCGGGTCCTTTATTCTTATGCCTGAGTGACCAAATGTATTGTATAAATCATCACCTTTCGAGCAAGTGAGTAGACTTACTTCTGCATCTTGAGATAATACAATTTTTTGCGCTTGTATCGGGGAGAAGAATCCGAGCCAAAGGATACAAAGCGCTGCAGGCTTCATCCAGGTATTAAAAATCGAATACATCTTGAATGGAATTATAGCTGTTTTTAAGATATTCTTTAATGGTTTTTTTGCCACACCATTCTACTTTTTCAATGCCTTCTTTCGTTTGAGGGATAAGCGCACTATTTTCGTCACCATCCATCAAATACCAGTGAGTTTCTTTCAATACCCATTTATCCCGCAGTTTGTAGGTGTGGTAGGTCTTTCCTAATTTACGCTGAATACCTAATATGTTAACCCCAGTCTCTTCTTCCACTTCCCGAATAGCCCCTTCTTTATTGCTTTCGTTCTTTTCGATTTTCCCTTTAGGCAAGTCCCATTTTTTCTTTCGATACATCATGAGTACTTGACCACTTTGATTGACCACTAAACCGCCACCAGCGACAATAATTTTGAAACTATCAAAGAAGTTGATGTGCAGCCATTCCAAATCGTCCGACAGGATAATTAAGTCCTCCGTGATGCTTCCAATTTCCATAGCGGTAATCAACTTTTTCAAATTGGCTAGTTTGTTGATGTGGTATATCGCAACTCTAGAAGTACTTTTAGGAATATTAAAGCCTTGCTTATGCTGTGCAAGGATTACGGAGATATTGTTGATGAAAATTTTATAGCTTTGCTTCATGATTTACCGTAAAGATATTGCACTCAAAGTTGCCGAATATTTATTAGAAATAAAAGCCATCAAGCTGAATCCTCAGGATTTGTTTACCTGGGCAAGTGGCATCCAATCGCCTATTTATTGCGATAATCGAGTGAGTTTGGCTTATCCTGAAGTGCGAAGTTACATCCGCAATAGTTTTGCTGAATTAGTCAAAGCAAAGTTTGAGAAAATTGATTTAATTGCTGGTGTGGCTACTGCAGGTATTGCGCACGGCGCCTTGCTAGCTGATGCCTTAGGATTGCCATTTTGCTATGTTCGGTCGAAGCCGAAGGAACATGGTACACAAAGTTTGATAGAAGGCAAACTGAACGAGGGTGATAAGGTAGTCGTTGTTGAAGATTTATTCTCCACCGGTGGTAGTACAGTAAAAGCTATACATGCTTTACGTGAAGAAGGGGCACATATCCAAGGTGCGGTTGCTATTTTTAATTACGGCTTCGATAAGGTAGATAAAGCATTTGCTAGAACAGAAACCCCATTTTACACGCTATCAAATTTTGAGAGTTTGTTATCCTTGCTCGAAAAAGACACGCGCTACACTGCAGATCAATTAAGCGCTATGAAGTCGTGGTATGAGCACATGGAATAAGTGTTCTATTTAAATGTCGTTTTCTTACGAATAAAATAGTCAAACACTATACTTCCCTTATACATTAAACTTTGGCGACGTATTTCCCCTCGCTTGAACCAGTATTTAAATTGCAACCTGTAAAAAGAGAAGTGAGCTTTTAGAATGGCAATTAGGTGTTTCCATTGCCCTTGAAGTAAAAACTTCATTCCCGCAATTCCATCTAAACCTAATCGGATAAAAATGAAGAGATAAGCCCATAGGAAAGGTCGATTTTTCAAAATCATCAGTAGGCTGTTTCTGAAGTTGAAGAAGGTTTTTTTGGGACTGTCGCTTTGCAAGGTTCCTCCACCCACATGATACACTTTTGATAAGGGTTCTACCCAAATGTCGTAGCCAGCGTTTTGCATACGCCAACAAAGGTCTATTTCCTCCATATGGGCAAAGAAATTTTCATCCAAACCTCCCAGCGACTGATAAACTGAATTTCTGACCATCATGCAAGCACCTGTTGCCCAAAAAACTTTTCTAGCGTCATCGTACTGTCCTTTATCTTTTTCAATAGTATCGAAAATTCTCCCCCGGCAAAAAGGGTAACCAAAGATATCAATGAAACCTCCAGCAGCTCCCGCATATTCAAAATAGTCGGGTGCTTGATAACTTAAGATTTTCGGTTGACATGCCGCAATATTTGCATCAGACTCCATCAGTCGGTGCAGGGGTTCTAACCAATTCGGTGAAAGTTCAACATCACTATTCAGTAAAACGATATAGGGATTATTGACTTGCCTAAGTGCTCGATTGTATCCCCCTGTAAAGCCGTAATTCTGATTGAAGCAGATTTGTTGAATCCCTGGGTAATTTTTGGATAGAAATTCAACGGAGTCATCTGTTGAGGCATTATCTACTACTATGATTTCCGAAAGGGTAGGTGTGCTATATTTCACTACGCTCGGTAAGAATTTCTCTAACCAATTTTTGCCATTCCAGTTTAATATGACAACCGCTACATCTTTCATGCCTTTACTTCCTTTTCTTCGTAATGGTGTTTCCATCGATTATGACTCCAAAGATAGCTACCAGGATGTTGTCGAATCTGCTTTTCAATTCTTGAAGCGAATTTTTGTGTAATCTCATGTACGGAACTCGCCTGGGGTTGTTCGCATAATACATCTAATTGAATAGTATAATTGCCCTTTTTGATACGTTGTATATCTACAAAAACAACAGGATGGTTTTGTTGGATAGCTGTCACTGCTGGACCCGCCAGAAAAAGGGTTTTTCGTCCAAAAAAATCAACCCATTCGCCACTGCCATTTTTTGAGGGACTTTGATCTGCAATAAAGGTATTCGCTATACACTGGGTATTGGTAGCATAAAAGTTTTTGGTTTCTTTCGTTGACATTAAAATGCATCCGGTTCGTGAGCGGTTTTCCTTTATCCATGCGTTAAATCCTTCGTGCTTGAGGGCCTGGTATATTGCTGCAATTTGATGCTTAATCTGCGAAACACAGGCTAGTGGTGTCCATTCCCAATTATTAAAGTGACCAAAAACCATAATCACACTTTGGCCATTATCCGCATAGGCGTTCAGTAATTCTGGATTGAGAACCTTCATTTGCTGAGCTGCTTGTTTTTCAGCTAAAGTAAATGCTTTTATACTCTCAACAGTAATTTGATATAGATTGTCATAAAATGCCGCTAAAGTAGATCGGTAGAATGCCTCATTTTGATTTGGAAAGGCAATGTGCAGGTTTTTTAAAACAATGGCCTTTCGGTATCGTATGACATACTTGAGTAACCACTTCAACGGTAAAAGCGAAAAATATAGGATATTCAGTGGAAGAACACTCAATGGATAAACCAATATTTTTACCAGAAATACCAAGAATTAGAAATTATTATCTCTCAAAATTTGAGCCCACTCTCTACTATACATCTCGTTGTTTAAATTGGAATGCACCAGTTGAAACTCATCATCAAAGGTATCTCTTTCGATGAAGAGAAATTCAATATTCCCTTGCCCCTCCAGGATGTCATAGCGCCATATTTCAATGAATCCGTATAACGAGGTATTACGCTCTAGGCGGACCAAGGGTTTTCCATATTTAAGGTAAATATATCCCCGATTAGTTTCATGTCCTTCAATCAAGGAGTTTCCAAATTCAAGGTCGACATATTGCACCTTTTCTGCATATTCTAACCATCTAGCTTTAGGGTCTTTTTGATCGCGCTTACTCCAAAAACTGTAAAAATAGTTTTGCATTAGACTCAAGTCACCACCATTCACTGCGCCATCAATAGACGCTGCTTCAAATTCTTCCGCTATTGGCTTACAAGCATTTAAATGGTGGGTAATATTGCGCAAATCATATTTTTTAGCGAAGTTGTTTTTTATCACATCGAGTTCATAGTAATCTACATTGTCTAAATCTTCTTCATCGAGTTTGTTCATTCGCTGAAAATACATGCGCTTGCGTTCCACTAGCGCATTGTTTTCATCACGCAACTCTACATATATGTAATAATTGCCTGAGGGTAGCGAACTGATATCAAATTCTGCATATAAGGCATCAAAAGAACTCAACGAGAGCTTTTTAAAATTTGAATATTTCTCGAGGACAATGTTGTTTTCATCACTGATGAAATATTTAATCAAATATTTTTTTGGTTCAGTTTTTTGATAAGCCTCCACATAAAACTTGAGTTGTGTTACTTCGTGGGGGTAGTAATTGATGTATTTCGGCACCATGACATAAGCTCCTTTAAAATATAAATCCCCGGGTTGGCCCGGCGATTTGGAACTTATCAAAGCTACATCAGAGAGTAAGGCTTCTTTGTTGGATAGTATATTTAGGCTTACTCTATCGGTGAAATATGCCGTTGAGTCGTTCATGTCAAGCACCTGAATTTGTAGGTCGACGCTGTCTTTTTCCAAAGGAATATTCAAAACATCACTCAGATTAGTCAGGCTTTCGGGTGATTCGCCATAGATAGGTGATTGGATAATATAAGAATGTTTAAAAATACTTTCTTGCTTTTGATTGAATATATCTACTACCAGGAGTAATTCAGCTTGAAATGCATTGGGCTCAATCTCTCTATAGGCCGGAATGTTACCCGGAATTAAGTAGTTAAACTCTATATAATTCTGCATTTGCTCTACCTCTAGGTATCGCTTAACGGTGAAATAGAAATCGATCGTTTTTGTGTATCCAGGGGAAACAAATCCCAGCATTAGTATAAAAAAGACCAGTGTTTTTAAATATTGCCGCATGAATCTTGAACGCATTGAATATCTTTGCGAAGATATGGCAAAAAAACTCTTAATTGAACTCCCGTATTTGGGGAACATTGCTTTTTACCAGTTTTTGACAAGATATGATGAGGTGTATATTGAAAAGCATGAATATTTCCAAAAAGCCAGTTTTCGAAATCGATGTGAAGTCGCCGGTCCGAATGGACGTTTAACCCTTTCTGTACCCGTTGTGGGAGGAAAGGATAAAAAGCAGTTTTATAGCGATGCGTGTATTAGTTATGAGCATCCATGGTTGAAAGATCACTGGAACAGTTTAACAGCAGGTTATCGACGTTCGCCATATTTTGAGTTTTATGAGGATAAATTTGAACAAGTCTTTTCGAAGCAGCATGCCCTTCTTTTTGATTTTAATCTCGATTTGTTTTATTTGACTTTAGACCTACTTAAATTACCGATACAAGTGAAATTTACCTCGAGTTATCAGCCAAATCCAGCTCCTGAGTTTGATGACTACCGTTCTTATTTTTTGCCGAAGAAAAAGCAGGATTGTAGCATCGAATATCCACAGGTGTTTGGTGAACGAACGGGATTTTTATCCAATTTAAGTATTGTGGATTTGCTTTTCAATGAGGGGCCTCATTCCTTGCAGTTAATTAAAAGTGTAGTATGAAAAAGAGAAAACCAACGCGCAAGGATGTATCAAAAAATAGACCTGCCGAGAAGCATGAAGATGAGTTTCGATTGAATAAGTATCTGGCGCATGCCGGTGTTGCTTCAAGAAGAAAAGCGGATGAATTGATTAGTCAGGGCCTGGTTAAAGTGAATGGTAAGGTTATAAGCACTCCAGGAATGAAGGTGAAAGTGACTGACATGGTGGAATTCGAGGGGAAACCCGTGCGTCCAGAGAGAAAGATCTATGTTCTGCTGAATAAGCCAAGAGGCTATATTACCACTACTGATGATGACAAAGACAGAAAGACGGTGATGGACTTAGTGAAAAACGTAAGCAAGCAATTGAAGTTGCCGTATGATCCGCGGATATATCCTGTTGGTCGTTTGGATAGAAACACCAGTGGTGTTTTGTTGTTAACCAATGATGGTGATCTTTCCTTACGATTGACTCATCCTTCCCACAGTATGGCAAAGATTTATAAGGTAAGTCTCAATAAACCATTAAGTCAGGAACATTTTGATGCCTTGAAACAAGGGACTGAATTAGAAGATGGATTCGCAGAGATAGATGAATTGGCATATGTAGACACGCAAGATGGCACTGTTCTAGGTGTGGAGATTCATATGGGGAAAAATCGAATCGTTCGTCGCTTGTTTGAACACTATGGTTATGTTGTCGAAAAATTGGATCGAATGGTTTTTGCCGGACTGACAAAAAAAGATTTGCCGAGAGGACGATGGCGATTACTGACTGAAAAAGAGATTAGGCAGTTAAAATATTTGAAGCTTGATTAAGCGTTTTAACAAGATTTTTAATTCTAAATGTTTAGTTGGTCATCTTTCCCCGTATTTTTGAATTATTCATGAAGTATTTCATCACTTTCATATTACTTATTTCTGCTTTACACTGGCTACCTGCACAAACCCAGGAGTTAGAGTTGACCGGGAAGGTTGTTCAAGGTTCGACACCCATTTACAATGTAACTGTGGCGAATAAATCGACATATAGTGGGACCATTACAGATGTATATGGTTCATTCAAGCTACTTGCTCATCCTGGCGATACTATAAGTTTTTCTTGTATTGGTTTTAAACAAGTGAGTTATCAAGTACCAGATTCAATATCTTCGGATAGCTATAGAATTTTGGTAAATATGGTAGCGGATACCATATTGTTAAAAGAAGCCATGGTCGTTCCCTGGCCGCAAAATACGACCATGTTAAAGCAAGCCATGCTTGCCAAAAGGTCAGAGAAAGAAAAAATTTCTCCTTATGCTGGATTCATTGAGCTAGAGGGAGATCCTGTAGAGCC
>JAFMKE010000024.1 GCA_017853115.1 Verrucomicrobiota bacterium | reverse complement strand
GTAGCTTTTATAACGCTGTTGATGCCTACACGGAAGTTCAACAGAAAAAGGAGAATAATTCTCGTATTACCTACCAAATTGCGGAAACTAACAGATATTTAAAGGACTATGTTCAGGCTGAGAAGTGGTATACAAAAACTCTAGAAAATAATGCCAAAGCGTGGCCTGAAGCTCGATTCTATAATGCTACAATGATGAAAGCTCAAGGCAATTATGATGAAGCAAGAAAAGAGTTTGATACCTTTCTTGACGAAACAATGGATGCCAAAGATAAAGATGGAAGTTTGAGTGTGATGCGCGCCAAAGCGAAACTTGAAATTCAAGGTTGTAAAAATGCTGAGGAATGGATGACCGAAAAATCCTATTCACAAGTAGATGTGATACCTGGCTTGAATCATGAACTTCAAGACCTTTCTCCGAAATATTTGAATAAAGATCAGGTTTTGATGGCTGCTCTGTTACCAGATTCAGCAGTTAACCTAGATGAAGCGCACGAAAATGATGACGACTATTATTCTAAGTTGTTTGTGGCTTCTAAGGATGGAGAATCATGGTCTAATGAATTGTTACCTGAAAATATCAATGTGGCGGGTGTGCATAATGGTAATGGTGTATATACAGCGGACGGTAACACATTGTATTACACGCAATGTTCTGAAGCTGATGCTCACCGAATGTCATGTAACATTTATCGTTCAACAAAGAATGGTGATTCTTGGAGTGACCCTGAATTTTTAAATATTAATGCAGAGGACTACTCAACTACCCATCCTGCATTGGGTAAGGATGCTGAGGGTAATGATGTCTTATACTTCGTTTCGAATAGAACGGGTAGTAAAGGCGGAATGGATATTTACTATGCTAGTTTGGATGAAAATGGCGAATTAGGAAGTGCTACCAATGCTGGAGCCATGATTAACACGAAATTCGACGAAGTAACTCCTTTCTATGATGCAAATAATGCACTTTTATATTTTAGTTCTGAAGGTCATCCTGGTTTGGGTGGACTAGATGTGTTTAAAGTGGAAACGGTTGAAGGTGAATGGGGAGAAGTTGTTAATGCAGGATATCCTTTAAACTCAAGTGCGGATGATTTATACTTGGCACTTAATGAAAGAGGTTCGATGGGTTATATGGTTTCGAATAGACCGGGTACTACATCGTCTCGTGGAGAAACATGTTGTGATGATGTGTTTAAAGTGAAGTTATTGCGAGACAAGTATTTAGTTGTTGAAGCCACTGATGTTAAAGGTAATTCTATGAGCGATGTGAATGTGTCCTTGTATGAGGTAATGGGTGAAAATGAGTTCGAATTTATTGGTGAAGGGGTTACTGGTGAAGAACTTGTTTCTTTCTTATTGGAAGAAGCTGATTACAAAGTCAATGGTAATAAAGAGGGTTACTGGCCAAGCATTGAAACCTTGAAAATGGATGAAATTACTGGATCTGAGGAAGATACCATCGTAAAGGTTTTAGTCATGCGCGCGGTAAACAGAGCTACAGTGGAGAATGTTTATTTTGCATTTGACATGAAGGATATTCGTGAAATGTATCAAGATGAAATGGACTCTGTAATTGCCTTGATGAATAAGTATGAAGAGTTAATCGTTAAAGTGGAAGGTCACACCGATTCGAAAGGTTCAGATAGCTACAACATGGCCTTATCTGAGCGCAGAGCAAAAGCTGCTAAAGAGTACATGGTAGAGCAAGGGATAGATGCTGAGAGAATCCTAACTGAAGGGTTTGGTGAATCAATGCCAATTGCTCCAAATGAGAATCCAGATGGTAGTGATAACGAAGCGGGTAGAGCTAAAAACCGTCGTGTAGAGTTTAAGTTACTTAACGACGTAAATGAAGATTTACCAATCGAAATTGATTATGAAGCACAAGATCCAGAGTCAATAGACTAAGATTCTTGGCAATATTATTGTTACAAAAGAAGGCGAGATCATTTCTCGCCTTTTTTATGCAAACTATTCACCGCTTGAAGTAGTTATTTAGTTATGAAATGGATTTATAGCATTCTAATTATTTTTTCTCTTTCATGGTCTTTTGGTCAAAGTGCATATTTTTATGACTCCAACTGGCAATACTTCTATATTTTTAATGAAGATGCCTTGCATAAAGCTGAATTTCTCCCGATTCAGCAAGCAGATTGCGGTAGTGATTATGTAGTCTATATTCGAAATAATAATCGATTTGTCATTTTTACACAGGGGGAAGCATTTGATACCGAATTAACCAATCCTCGGTTTTTTGCAAAGGATAATATGCTTGCTTTCTTTGTGGATGAGCAGTTGTGGACATTATCTAATGGTCGACCCAAAATGATCGAGCCATGGGTGATGGATGATTTCGCAATTGGTGACGATATTCTTTGTTTTAGCAACAACTTTGATAAGTTTATGGTCTTCCAAGAAGACTCTTTGCATATCGTTGAATTTTGGAACGTAAATCAAGTTAAAGCAGGAGATAATCTCATAGCATATTTGGATAATAATAATCAATTCAAAGTTTTCTATTATGGAACCAAGGAGCTCATAGATGAAATTCCCCCTCAAAGTTTTAAAGTGTCAAAAAATGTAATTGCTTATGTGAGTAATTTGGGCGATTTTATGATTTGGGATAAAGGAGATATTCATGACATCCAATACCAGCCTCCCAATTGGTATGCTTGCGGTGAAGACTTTGTCGCGTATGTTGATCCAATGAATACATTTACTGTTTATTATAATGGGGAGACGAAAGAGCTTCTGACTTACAAACCGGAAATGGTTCAGATCAAGGATAATGTCATGATATATACGGATGATTTTGGCGCATTGTACGCTTTTTACCAAGGTGAGGTCATACGACTACTCAGTTTTAGTCCCGACAAAGTTTTGATTGATAAGGATATTGTGGTATATAGAGATAATTATGGGTACCTTAAGGGTATGCATAAAGGGCAAAAGCAAAGCTTTAGTCAAGAAATTGCGATAGATTTTGATTTGTTTAACTCTACCTTGGTTTATAAGCCAGATCGTGTAAAATGGATTGTCTTTAACGACGGCAAATATTACAAGTATCCGTAACTTAGCCTTCCAAATTAACTATGGAAATACGAGAAGAAAAGGTACTTGAAGCTTTAGGAACGGTTTTGGATCCCGATATTGGAAAAGATTTGGTAAGCCTTAACATGATTAAGGATGTCGATATTCTTGATAATAAACTCTCATTTACTGTAGAACTTACTACACCAGCTTGTCCTTTAAAAGAAAAGATAAGGCAAGATTGTGAAAATGCGGTTAGGGAAGTTTATCCCGATGCTTTATTGCATATTAATATGACTGCCAATGTGACCAGTACGCGGGATACATCCATTAATGTCTTACCAAATGTAAAGAACATTATATGTGTTGCTTCGGGTAAGGGTGGCGTGGGGAAGTCAACGGTCTCAGTGAATTTGGCATTGGCTCTAGCCGAAAAAGGAGCTAAGGTTGGTTTGATCGATGCTGATATTCACGGTCCATCACTTCCTATGATGTTAGGAGTTGGAAAGAAAATGCCTGAGGTTAGAGATATCAAAGGGAAGCATTATATCATACCTATTGAAGCGCAAGGAGTTAAAGTATTGTCTATTGGATTCCTCGTCGATGACAGGCAGGCGGTTGTTTGGAGAGGTCCAATGGTGACTTCAGCTCTGCGTCAGTTTGTGACGGATGTGATATGGGGTAAATTGGATTATTTGGTTATCGACATGCCTCCTGGAACAGGTGATGTACATCTAACTATGGTGCAGTCGGTTCAAGTTACTGGCGCCGTTGTGGTTACTACGCCTCAAGCGGTCTCTTTGATTGATGCGAAAAAGGCTATGGGTATGTTTACTATGCCAAAAATAAACGTGCCGATTCTAGGGGTGGTAGAGAATATGAGTTACTTCTCGCCTGATGATGCCCCAGAGAAAAAATACTACATCTTTGGTAAAGATGGCGGTAGGGAGTTAGCTGATGCCTATGATGTGCCTTTTTTGGGCGAGATTCCACTAAAGCAAAATATCCGTGAGGGCGGCGATCTTGGAAATCCTGTTTTTAATCAAGATGATCAGCCAACTGTTCAAGCTTTCGAGCAAATCGCTACTCGTGTGGCCCAAGAAATCGCTAAGAATAATGCTAAACCTAAACCCGAAATTGTGGCTGATGAGAACTAAAGAAGAAATATTGGCGAGAATTGAAATGTCCCTTGACACTATGCGACCTTATCTAAGAAATGACGGGGGAGATGTTGAGATTGTGGAGTTGACAGAAGATATGGAACTCAAACTCAGGTTGTTGGGTAATTGCGAATCATGTCCGCAAAGTATATTTACCATGAAGGCAGGTATTGAGGAGGCCGTATTGAAATCTGTACCAGAAGTGAAGGTAGTGGAGGCAATTAACCTGAGCAAACCACCTAAAATTTAAGCGATATGGATAAGGCTGGATTGATTCATGAGATATTTGAAAAGCAAAGCTTCCTTTGTGTAGGTTTGGATACAGATCTCGAAAGGATTCCTCGTTTTTTATTGGATTACGATGATCCGGTGTATGAGTTTAACAAACGAATAATAGATGCTACTCAGGCGCATTGTGTAGCCTACAAGCCTAATATTGCCTTTTATGAATCTTTGGGTAGTAAAGGTTGGGATAGCTTACGTAAAACTATTGATTATATTCCTGCTAATTTCTTTACTATCGCAGATGCAAAACGCGGCGATATAGGCAATACTTCACGGATGTACGCCAAAACTTTTTTTGAAACTTACGCTTTCGATTCGATTACAATTAATCCTTATATGGGAGCCGATTCCGTGCAACCGTTTCTCGATTTCAAAGGTAAATGGGCGATAATTCTTGCAATAACATCAAATTTAGGCAGTCAGGACTTTCAGCACATTCAAGAAAATGGTGAAAAGTTGTACCAAACTGTAGTGAGAAAATCATTTGATTGGGGTAACGATGAACATATAATGTTTGTTACAGGCGCTACCCATCCTAAAGAATTAGCAGAGATTCGAGCTTTGGCTCCAAAAAGCTTCTTTTTAGTTCCGGGTGTAGGTGCTCAGGGTGGTGATTTAGATGCTGTCGTGAAAAGTGGTCGAAACAAGGATATTGGATTATTAGTCAATTCCGCTCGCTCTATTATTTATGCATCGGATAAAGAAGATTTTGCTGAGGCTGCGCAAGCTGAAGCCGCTCGATTGCATGAGCAGATGAGGGCATATTTTTAGTGGTTGATTTACTGATGCGATGTATTCCCAATATATTGTATCATGTTTTTTACTTCAGTTTCAGAGGACTTTGTTCAGTTTGTATGGAAGTATAGTTTGTATGAATCTAGCGGTCTTTACACAACTTGTGGGCAACAAGTACAGGTCATTTCTCCAGGTGAACAAAATACCATCGGAGGACCTGATTTTTTTCAAGCTAAAATTCAACTTGAGGACACTTTATGGATAGGCAATGTGGAAATACACATTTCCAACAGGGAATGGTATCAACATAAACACCACTTAGATGAAGCCTATAATAATGTAATTCTTCATGTGGTATTGGAGGGACAAGCGGAGCCTGTTATATTAGCTAATCAGCGCCGGGTGCCGAGTCTTTTGATTGGCCAGCTCATTTTCAAAGAAACCTTGCAAAGTTATAACAGCTTACAGCAAAATGTTAAGCGCTTCATTCCTTGTCAAGATCTTATTGCACCGAAAGAAGCGTTCCTGTTTCATCATCTTTATTTAAACCTAGCAATTGAACGCCTTGAACGGAAAATTAAAGAGATAGAAACGGATATGCATTGGACACAGGGTGATCTGGACATGTCGTTTTTAATACTTCTATTTCGGCACTTTGGTAGTCCGGTAAACAAACAGCCATTCGAACAACTTGCTCGATCTTTAGAATATAAGCATATTGAGAAGCAAAGAACTAGTTTAAAACAGCTTGAATCTTTCTTGTTTGGTATGGCCAATTTGCTGCATAATCAAGATGAGTATGCTAAACAGTTAAATGATGAATTTTCCTATACAAAAAATCTTTATGGTTTGGAGGTTTTTGTTCAAACCAGCGCCTGGAAGTTTTCCGGGATTCGGCCGGTAAGTTTTCCAACTTTACGACTCGCTCAGTTGGCTGCATTACTTTATAAAAATCCACGTCCTCTAAGCTTTATTCTTCAAGCACCAGATGTAGCTGAACTCAGAGCTACATTTGTATCCGAACCATCAAAGTACTGGGAAACTCACTATGCATTTGGCAGAGAATGGAAAGAAAAATCTGTAGGCCTTTCAGCAGTCTTTATTGATAAATTAATAGTTAATGTGGTTGTGCCATTTATCTTCTTTTATGGTCAGCAAACGGGGCAGGATGATTTTAAAGAGCGAGCTTTTCAATTTTTAGAGGAGATAAAAGCTGAGGATAACGCACTTATCAAGAAATATCGGAAATATGATTTTCAGGCCAAATCTGCATTGGATAGTCAAGCATTAATTCAGCTATATACCAACTATTGTGCGCAGAAAAGATGTTTGTCTTGTAAATGGGGATATCTGTTATTAAAAAGGAATCTTTTGAGGAAGTAATCCAATGAAAACACTCATTTATCTTTGAATAAAAAACTGTAATTTTACAAGTATGAGTAGGGTTCGTTCTCGATTTGATAATACTGTATATGGGGTTTGTGCCTACATTGGTCGTAAGTTGAATATGCCAAGTAAAAATATTCGTTTGTTTTTTGTTTATGCGAGTTTTTTCGCCCTAGGGTCACCAATTATTATATATCTAATTGTTGCATTTTGGATGAAACTAAAAAGTATGATTAATGGGAAGCGCAATCCAGTCTGGGATCTATAAGATTTTTTTATTTTTCTTCTCTCTTTCTTCCGGTTTTTGTTTGCTAGCCCAAGATTATTATGTTGATCTCGAGGGAGATACACATTATGTAAGCATTGCTGACTGGCATATCGATTATTTCTTGTGTATTGATGAAAACGAGCAATATTTTATTTCTGTGAGTCAAGTTTTGAGCGTTTATCGAAGTCAGGCTGAGTTGGTTTATAAGCCATATTCTATTCAAGTTGGTGATGGTGAGTACGCCGATTTTTTTATGCCTGAGATAGCGAGTTTCAAAGCGTTACAGACGGATTTCTTTAGAGATGAAATTTACAATATGTGGAGTTCAGGACAATATTTGCTTTTTGAAGTTTATAATGCACAAAATCTTTTGAATGTAAACCTTGAAGAGCTTCAACAAAAAGAGGGATGGACGCAAATTGTAGATTTTGAAGAACTGCTAAAATCAGGAAGTAATGAGTTATCTTCTCAGAAACTTCCCGATGGCTTGCTTATTATTTATCATGATGAAGTTGGATTTAATTCAGTTGTTCGAGGAGATATGGAAGAAGATTATTTCAAGCTATTAATCAGCAAATACTCATTCAACAGAGAGTTGAATGATAGTCTTTTTAGTGGAGACCTGAAAGTAAAGCAGAAGAATTTTCTAGATTTTTTTGATGAACGAATATCGCCACTTACTGCGGTTCAGTGGGACGATACGGATTTGGCTGAATACTATATTAATAGCCTAAAAGAATATGGTGCACTGGTCGTTTTGTTAAACCTCGATATGCGTAAAATTGAATTATACCGAGACGCAGGTAATGCGAGTTTAGCGGATAAATTGGAGGAAGAGTTAAAGCTGGAGAATCAGAGTTATGCGGCCGTGTTTAGGGATGCGGCTATTTTTGACTTTTGTCCTGTTTATATTACCGATGCGAAAAATATGTCTGCCATCTTAGATGGTCAACGCGAAAATATTTTTCTTAACACCGAGTTATCAATCGATTCGAATATAGCAATGAATGAAGATTTTTGTTTGTTTGTGCGCAAAGGTCAGGTTTATGAGACTCAAGCAGTTAATCAAGCAACTTGGAAAAGGCAAAAAATTACTTCAAATCCCGTTGTTCAGGATGCTTTTGTAATCTATGACGCGAGTAACGTACAAATCATGCCTCCATTTCCTTTCTACGAGCGCATCTCTACAGCGAGGTATAGCCAAATTGAGTATCATACAGGATCGGATAACTTATCCGATGTTTCTTCAGCTATCAAGTATTTAAAGAAAAAATACGGTCTATTGGATTTAGATAGAAATAGTATTGAGGTAGCCTCTAGTATGAATCGAAATTTACATGGTTTTCACAAGAAGGTGGTACACCGATATCGCAAGTTTCAGAAACAGTTGACCTGGAACAACTCATTTATTTATAATGGTGAATGGATTGAATCTCCCACGATTTTTAAGAAGAGCAATTAATTCATGGGGAGAAAGTATAGTGTAGAGAATTTGGGCCGTATGGCTTATCAAGATGTATGGAGCTATCAGCAGAAGTTGTTCAAGCAGGCGCTGGAATGTAAGAAAGACAATCGCCTTGTTGAAAATAAATTGATTTTGGTGGAGCATGATCCAGTATTTACGCTGGGTAAAAGTGCGGATACGAATAACATTCTGTTCAATGAGGCCTTGCTTGGAGCTCCTGTTTTTAGAATTGAGCGGGGTGGTGATGTTACATTCCATGGGCCAGGTCAATTAGTTTTATACCCTATTTTTGATTTAGAACAATTTGATTTAAGCTTGCGTGAGTATGTATTTAATATGGAAGAAGTAATCATCCATACCATTAAACGTTTTGGCCTTAATGGTATGCGAGCAGCAGGAGCCTCGGGTGTTTGGTTGGATGTTGGACTGCCAACTGAACGTAAAATTGCTGCACTGGGAGTTAAAGCCAGCAGACATGTAACTATGCATGGTGTAGCGTTTAATATTAATACGGACCTCAGTTGGTTTTCGAAAATTAATCCATGTGGATTTCAAGATAAAGGCGTTACTAGTTTAGCGGCCGAATTGGGTGAACCTCAAGATTTTAGAGAGATTCAAGAGCTGGTGGAAGAAGAATTTTTAGCCATTTTTTCATGAGTCATTGATATGTCACATGAATTGAATAAAGCTAGATTATTTTGATAATTTTGAGGCAAGATTAAGTTCGTTATGGCGGAAAATAAAGCAAACACCTATCAATCTCCAACGATTAAGTATTTCAAGTCCCGTAAGGACTTTGATATAGCTGTTGGTGAAGATTTTATTCAAGCAGTTAACTCGGCATCATCTTCGGTAGAGCGCTTTTTAGTTGGTTTATCTCATGGCCAATCGCCTTCAGGGGCTTATCAATATATTTTGGATAATTATCAGCGTTTAAAACGGCCAGATATTATTCGTTATACTTTTGTGAATACCCCGCTGAAGAGACAAAGAAACTTGAAGGGTGTGATGGATGCTAAAGCATTTTTAACTGCTCTGGCGGAGCAAAATTTACTTGATAAAGAAAACATATTAGGTAGTCAATTACATATTCCCGATATGCATGAGTATGCTAGTGCCTTTAACCAACGATTAGCTGCGTATTTAAAAAAGTATGCAAAAGACGCGTTGGATTATGTTTTTGTTGCAACCAATCCAGATGGACACGTAGCAGGAATATCCAGAAAATCTGATATTTTTCAGTCGAGTAATATGGCTGAGGTTGTGGAGGATAGAGGAGATTTAGAGGTAACGATAACTCCAAATTTTTTATCTAAGACAAAACGTGTAGCATTTTTAGCTACGAAAGCAGATAAAAGGCGAGCCTTGGTTTGGTTATTAGATCATACGGGTTCCCCTCAAGAGTGTCCTAGTTTTTTGCGACACATGGAAGATGTTGCGAATCGACTGATTGTATTTATCGATGATGAAGCGCTCAACTGGCCACAAATCATCATTGAGAGAAAAGGTAGGGTTGGTGTAAGCAAGATTAAGATTGATATGCCAAAGCCATACAATGAGAACGCGAAAAGGAAACTTCCCGTTATTTTAATGATTCACGGATTTTTGGGGCTCAACTCTTTTGATGGTTTGCTCACCAATCTTTCTACGCACAAATATATTCCGGCAGCCATGCATTATGGTTCTGTTCCAGAAAAGCTCGAAATTGAGCGCTATTCTAAGCATATTGTAAACAATATTGACGCTGTAGTACAGTATTTTGGAGATCGGGGTCATAATGTATACATATTAGACCACTCCATGGGTAATATCTACTTTATGATGATGGATCGGGAATATAATCGCTTGAAAGGAATACAGAAGTATTTGAAAGGGCGAATAGGGGCTAATCCATTCTTTGGAAGTGAAGCTAAGCATTCGGTGATTGGATTCTTGGATAATGTAATATTGCCTTCCCTTTCAATCACAAAGAATCCAATTGAAAAATCGCTTTTTAAGGGCTTCCGTGCCGTGGTACCTTTGGATTCGAAAAGTGGAGTTAGACGCAGAGGTATAGCTATGACTGACATGTTGATTCGGAAAGATTCGGCAATGCGAGATAGGGTATGGAAAGCCATGAAGAAGCAAATTGTGTATTTGATGACCAACATGGATTCTCTTCCTCACTTAAATAGGGTACCTATTGAGCGGGCATTGAATAGATTGCCTGCCAAAGTTTTCGTTATTCAGATATATTCTGCTTTGTTAGAATCCAAGGATTTTGATGACAAAGAGGGTTATCCGAATATGGAAAAACATAAGTTGCCCATCCTGATGATTAAAAGTGAACGAGATTGTATAGCGAAGTTCGTTCCTCGATTTCATACTGGAACCAATGTGGAAATATTGGATGTAACCAATCCTAATGAAAACGATTTATTTAAAGAGCACCTTTATCATATGGTGTTTCAAAAGGAGACTCTAGAACTGATTGAAAACTTTATTGATAGGGTGCAGAAAAATCAGTTAATGGATGAATTGGTAGAGAACGATTAATTAAATCGTTTCACCGTTAAACCTACTTAGTTTACCTCTCTATATACCTCCAACAAAGTAAAAAGCCGTCTCAACGCAAGGTCAAGACGGCTTTGTTTATGATTAAAGAATTAGTTTACTCTTCGTTGTTAGTTGAAGTACTCAAATCGAAACCTGCTTCCGCTAGTTTAACCGAGTCCTCTTTGCTTAGCATAGCTAAATCTCCTTCAACAACCTGAAGACTAGCAATACCGTTTTCTAAAGTTTCTTCTACACGAATAGTGCTGCCATCTGTACCTATTAACTCAACAACAGTGGTTTCAATTTCCATGGTCACATCTTCTGTAGGAGCATTCACTTCAACAACTTCTTCAATGACAACTTCCTCCTTGTGTGCATCTGAAGCATGAGAATCCATTCCTAATATTGGGGCTAGAACCAATCCGATTAAGCATGTTAACTTAATTAAGATATTCATTGAAGGTCCAGATGTATCTTTAAATGGATCACCTACCGTATCTCCGGTTACAGCCGCTTTGTGTGCGTCAGAACCTTTGTAAGTCATTTCACCATTGATTTCTACACCAGCTTCAAAAGATTTTTTAGCGTTATCCCAAGCACCACCCGCATTATTTTGGAAGATTGCCCATAAAACACCGCTTACGGTAACACCAGCCATATATCCACCTAACATTTCAGCAATAGCTAAATTGTCCATACCGAAAATCATCGGAACAAATACAATCAATAAGGGGAAGCCAATAGTCAATAATCCAGGAGCCATCATTTCCTTTAAGGAAGCTTGTGTTGAAATCTCCACACATTTGTCGTATTGTGGTTTACCTGTTCCTTCCATAATACCTGGAATTTCTTTAAACTGACGACGTACTTCTTGTACCATTTCCATAGCTGCTTTTCCAACGGCATTCATAGCCAAGGCAGAGAAAACAACTGGAACCATACCACCTACGAATAACATGGCGAGTACCGGTGCTTTAAAAATATTGATACCATCGATACCTGTAAACGTCACATAAGCAGCAAATAAAGCTAAAGACGTCAATGCAGCAGATGCAATAGCGAAACCTTTACCTGTAGCCGCTGTTGTATTTCCTACTGAATCTAAAATGTCTGTACGCTCTCTAACGATAGGTTCTTGTTCACTCATTTCAGCAATACCTCCTGCGTTATCCGCAATAGGACCGAAGGCATCGATTGCTAACTGCATTGCCGTAGTTGCCATCATGGCGGAAGCGGCTAGTGCAACTCCATAAAACCCAGCTAGACCGTAAGAAGCCCAGATAGCACCAGCAAACAATAAGATAGTAGGGAACGTAGAAATCATACCAGTAGCCAAACCAGCAATAATGTTTGTGCCTGCTCCAGTACTTGACTGCTGTACAATTTTCAAGATAGGCTTCTTGCCTAAACCTGTGTAGTACTCAGTAACCGATGAAATAACACCACCTACAAATAAACCAATTAAGGTTGCGTAAAATACGCGCATCGCAGTGATGTCTTTTGTTCCTTCGCCAAAGAATTCCATTTGCATGGTTTCAGGTAACATGTATTTAACTAGAGCAAAGCATGAAACCGCGACTAATCCGATTGAAACCCAGTTGCCTACATTTAGTGCACCCATCACTTGTGCCTCTTTCGCATCGTTGTCTTTAATTTTAACGAGCATCGTACCAATGGCAGAAATAATGATACCTGCACCAGCGATTGCTACAGGCAATAATATTGGACCTATGCCACCGAAAGCATCCTGGATACTACCACCCATATCTTCGATTACATAATTTCCAAGTACCATAGCAGCTAATACTGTAGCTACGTATGAACCGAATAAATCGGCACCCATTCCAGCCACGTCACCTACGTTATCACCTACGTTATCTGCAATAGTAGCCGGGTTACGCGGATCATCTTCAGGGATACCCGCTTCAACTTTACCCACTAAGTCAGCGCCAACATCGGCAGCTTTCGTGTAAATACCACCACCAACTCTTGCAAATAGGGCGATAGACTCAGCACCTAGTGAAAATCCTGCTAAGGTTTCGAGAACAATAGTCATGTCGTGACCATTGGTCCAAACGCCACCCATAAAAATCTGATAAAAAATAATAAAGAATGCAGTTAAACCAAGTACCGCTAATCCAGCAACGCCGAGTCCCATCACAGTACCCCCGCCAAAAGAAATCTTAAGCGCTTCTGGTAAACTGGTTTTGGCAGCCTGGGTAGTTCTAACATTCGTTTTGGTAGCGATTTTCATACCGATACGTCCAGCAAATGCCGAAAAAACTGCACCTATTACGAAAGAAACTACAATGAGTATACTTGTAGTAGGAACAATAAAAGAAATTCCTGCTAATGCAATACTTACTACTACGACAAAAATAGCGAGTAGCTTATATTCCGCTGTTAAGAAGGCTAATGCTCCTTCGTAGATGTAATCTGAAATCTCTTTCATTTTACCATCTCCAGCGTTTTGTTTCATTACCCACGATTGCTTGTACAACATGTAAGCAAGACCGATAAGAGCTGCCACAATTGGCATGTAAATCATAAATTGTCCCATCTTAATTTTTTTTGTTAACTGATTTGACTTTTGTATTTAAATATTGAGCGTGCAAATGTACGACTTATTGCAATAAAAAAAAAGCGCTAAATGCTACTTACGCCTCTTAAAAGATCTTATCCTAATTTAGTCGATTAAGGTTCTAAATGACGATTTCTTGACTAGTATCATTAAGGCTTATGCTATCTAGTTTTTGATTCAAACTTTCGATAAAATTTAAGTAGCTGGGTAGTTCCTCTTCTTCTAATGGTGCAGCCTTCGGAATGTTTTCTTTATACGGATCAACTTGCTTCCCATCCTTCCAGAATCTATAGCACACGTGTGGTCCGGTTGCTAGGCCTGTGCTTCCTACATAACCTATTACCTGACCTTGTTCTACGGCAACACCCGGTTTAATTCCGCTAGCGATTTTCGACATGTGTAAATATTGCGTAGAGTAGGTGTTGTTGTGTTTGATTTTTACATAGTTTCCATTGTATTTAGCATAGGTTGCATGGGTCACAACTCCATTCGCCGTGCTATAAATCGGTGTTCCCGTAGGAGCGGCATAATCTGTTCCTAAATGGGCTTTCTTTTGCCCAGTTACAGGATGGTAGCGATTCATAGTGTATGGACTCGAAATACGACTGTACGCAACGGGCGCTCTTAAGAAGAACTCTTTAAGCGTATGTCCTTCTTCATCGAAATACTCTAATTGTTGGCTACTCTCTCTAAAGTAGGCAAAAGCCTTATTGTCAATACCGAAGTGATTAAAGTTTGACGCTTCAACCTCAAAGGATCCAATAGATTTGCCTTCTACAAATTCCTCGTAATAAACCGCTTTAAAGAAGTCATTTTCTTGAATTCTGTAAAAATCTATCGTCCACCGGTAGACATCAGCCAATTCAACCGCTAGCAAGGGGTTTGCACCAATTTCTATTAAGGTTTGATATAGCGATCCTTTGATAACAGCTGCGGAAATGATTTTCTTTTTGACAATTGGCTTGCTTTTCAACTCTGTGGCAATTTTTTCTTGAGAAAAATCAAATACCACATAGTCGACTACATTTTTTTCATAGATGAATTTTTTCGGGATGAAATGGCCTTTCTCATGAGCTAATACAAAGGCATATTTATTCCCTGACTTGAACTGTCTTACATTAAAGATATCCTCTGGCATGGTACCAACTTCATAAGCCACCTCTAAACCCAGATTATACTTTGAAAACACATTAGACAAAAATTCATTCGGTTGAATAGCATCCATTATCAAAATGGAATTATTCGGAATCTCACCGTAAGAGGTATTGACGAATCCTTCTTTGTTATAATTACTGCGTTTTAAGGAAACTTCTTTGCCGAATGGTAGCGTAAAAGAAATCGCGAGTATAGCTCCAGACAATATTAGGATGAAAAGGTTTCTATTCATGTTTTAAAGATAAGTTGAACATCTCAAAAAGGAAATACTTAAATGCACATTATTCGTTAGCTCGTGTCCAGTTTTCTGTTCTTCCGAGTGCCGGAAATCCAATGTATCCACGAACATCTAATTTGTCCTTGTCGACAAGGGTCATCTTACATTTGTATGTTTTACCGTTTTCTGGGTCGTAGATACTGCCTCCACTGTATTTGCCCTCGCCATCATACTCAAAGTTTTTAAGTATCTGTAGACCGATAATTGGCGCACTTCTTTTTGATTGTTCTGGATTATTTTCATCAAGTTTGGCCTTACCCGTTTTTAAGTCTAAGGGTTCTTTTAGCCAAACAATCTTACCAAAGAAATTATCTCCCCGCTGCATAATTTCAATCTTTCCCGACTTCGTCGTGTTAAACCATGTACCTAAAATTTCGCCTTGTGCATGTACTCTTAGGGTGAAAATTGAAAAGAGAAGTATGGCGAAAAACTTATGCATTGTTTGAAGATTTAGTTAAGTACAAATGTAGAATTTCTATTTAAAAGATTGGGGTACTTTGTTTCATTGCTTATAATGGATCGAAACGCTGAAAGTGTGATATTTGTTGCACCTAAACTAGCCAAATGACGGGTGTATACTTGACAATCGATCAACTTGAAAGGAATATGTTCTATTAGTTTGATTAAGGCAATTTTAGAGGTATTACTCTCTTTGTGAAACATACTTTCACCATAAAATATCTTGCCCAAATTAACACCATACAAACCACCGATTAAATTTCCCCCAAGCCATACCTCTACAGAGTGCGCGAAACCCATTGTATGAAGTTTTAGGTAAGCATCTTTAATCTCACGGGTAATCCAAGTGTCAAACTCACCTTTTCGGTTAATTTGCTGGCAAGTGCTTATGGTTTGCTCAAAGTCGCGATTCAAACAAACTTCATAAGGATGATTTCTTAGTACTGTTTGCATACTCTTTGAAATTTTCAGATTCTTCGGGTCAAGAACAAAGCGAGGGTCGGGAGCATGCCATACAATGGGTTCATCTGCCGAATACCAGGGGAAAATCCCATGTTCATAGGCCAAAAGTAATCGTTCTGGCCGGAGATCTCCTCCAATAGCGAGTATTCCATTCTCTGCCAAACTTGGATCAGGAAAAATTAAGTCTTCTGTTAGCGAAAAAATAGGCATTAGCTTACTCCAATTTTTTTCATTTCCTTCCAAAAATTAGGGAAGGATTTGTTCACAACATCGAGGTTTTCAATGGTCAGTTGGTTATAGCAAATAGTAAGCGGTGCGAAGGCCATTGCCATGCGGTGGTCGTTGTAGGTGTTTATATTTAGATCAATCGGATGCTTCTCTACCTTTCTTTGGAGAAGAAAGCGATTTGGCTCTTTTTCCTCCAAACTCCAATTCAATTTCCTGAGCTCATTTTGCATGGCGCTTATTCGGTCAGTTTCCTTATTTCTGAGCGTATGTAGTCCGCTAAATTCGCCCGCTACACCTAGGCCTACACATGTGCAAATTGCGGTTTGTGCTAAATCGGGGCAATCGCTAAAATCATAACGAAGGTAGTGGGTAACTTGCCCTGTCTTTTCCAATAGTACATCATCACCTTGCTTGGTGCTTCGGATGCCTAAGCGAAAGTAGATATCGGCACATATTTCGTCGCCCTGCCAAGAGTTAAAGCTTAAATTTTTAAGTAAAAGGCTTCCCTCATCTAACAAACATAAGGCACTGTAAAAGTATGAAGCGGATGACCAGTCACTTTCGATAGTCAAGGGTGTCGGTATGAAGCGCTGCTCAGGTATATGGATACTATTGGAGGAAAAATTCACTGCTATACCAAAATGCGCCAGTACGGATTGGGTCATCAAAATATAAGGCTTACTTACTAGTTCTCCTTGGAGTTGAATCGTTAATCCACCGGGCAGTTTGGGTGCAATCAGCATGAGGGCCGATACAAATTGACTACTTACCGATGCGTCTATGGCAAGTTCACCTCCTTTTGTGTGCCGACCATTAATCTCGACTGGTAAAAAACCATTTTGATCCAAGTAGTTTATTGAAGCACCTAGTTTCTCCAAGGCGTTTAGCAAATCTTGCATCGGTCTCTGACGCATTCGTTCTTCGCCATCAACTCGAAAAGTTCTTTCTTTAGTGGAAAGAAATGCACACAGAAATCGAGCTGCAGTTCCCGCCATACCCACATTTTTATCCGCAGAATCATGGGATAGCAAATCTTGAAGAATAAGCGTATCCTTAGCTTGCGATAAGTTTTTCAACTCAATGGTTTGGCCTGTCAAGGCCTGTACAATAAGCGCGCGGTTGCTTATGCTTTTCGAAGCCGGAAGCTGAATACTTACTTCCTCTAATTTTTGTTCTGTGAATATTTTTGTTTGCATCCGATTATCCTGCTAGTTACGAAGATACGAAGCGGTGATTTCATTTATTAATGAATTAGTGTCAACTTTGTTGTAAGAATCATTTTAGTAAAATGCCTTTTGATATTGTTTTAATTGAACCTGAAATTCCCAATAATACCGGGAATATCGGCCGTTTGTGTTTAGCAGTGGGAGCGAAGCTTCATTTAGTTAAACCGTTTGGATTTGAGCTGACGGACAAGCGATTAAAACGAGCAGGATTAGATTACTGGCCGCATTTGGATGTGCAGATTTATGAAAGTCAAGAGGAATTCTTCGAAATCAATCAAGGAAGAAAGATGTTTTTTCTTTCCAGTCATGGTAAACAGGAATTTTGGGATATTCCATTTGAGGAAGATGCTATGCTCATATTTGGTAAAGAATCTGTCGGTTTGGATAAGGACTTGTTAAAACGAAACAGTGACCTTAGTTTCCGAATTCCACTTGCTTCAGAAAAGGTAAGGAGTATGAATTTGGCCAATGCTGTTGCGGTTGTTGCCTTTGAAGGAGCGCGACAGCTTAGAAGCTAGAGTATTTGTAAAATATCCTTGAGACTTAACTTGATGTTGTTTTCGACTTTACCCCCTTGATTGAGAAGGGAGAAACTTAGTTGATTACTTTCATTTTTTTTGTCATTACTGGCCCATTCAATCCACTCTTTTAGATCTTGTTCAGAGTACTTTGTTTCTCCGAAAAACTCAGTTAGTTTGTCAATATAACCGTCAGCTTCCTTTTTATCTAAACCTCCGTACAGCGTTGATAATTTTAACTCAACCATCATTCCTTTCCCTACTGCTTCTCCATGAAGTAGATCTTCATCCTTACTAAGCGCAGTGCTTTCAATAGCGTGACCGATAGTGTGGCCAAAGTTTAAACTCTGTCTCAAATTTCTATCAAAGGGATCGGCCTCAACAAAGTACTTTTTTATGCGCACGGATTCTTTGATTTGATCTAAATCTGGAATTCCCTCCAATTGAATATGCTGGAAATGTTGCAGATTATATATCAAGCCGTGTTTGAGCATTTCAGCCTTTCCACTCTGGATGTGGCGCGTTGGAAGAGTCTGCAAAAATATTGGATCTATAATGGTGGCGATAGGATTGACGAATAAGCCAATCATATTTTTTTGATTCATAAAATCAACACCTGTCTTACCTCCGATACTGGCATCCACCATAGCCAAAAGGGTAGTTGGTATATTGATAAAGTAGATTCCCCGCTTAAAACTTGCGGCACAAAATGCTCCCATATCGCCAATAACTCCGCCACCTAAATTGATGAGCAGTGCCTTACGCGTCGCTTTTTTGTCCAAAAGATTTGCCCAAATAGCTTGACACGTTTCAATATTTTTGTGTGCTTCACCGCTTGGAATCTTTATGACATGGAATTCGCGTAAATCGAGATGCGGTAAGCAATGTCTTTGTGTATTTTCATCAACAAGCAAGAAAATTTGCTCGCAATCCAAATTGGCGATTACATCATGAAGGTACTTATTTACATCTCCCCAATATATTGTTGACTTATTCATTGCTTATCCCTGCTCTCATTAAATTATCCCTGCTTTTCTAAAGACCAGGCAAGGGGTTTGTCGTCGAACCATAGCTTGACTTTCGACCATATCTGTTTGAAAAAATCAGATTCTCGGTACCGAGCCAATGCTTCCTCATTTTCCCAATAACTGTAGGTGAAAAAGATATTGTTTTGGTTTTTATCTCGAAGCAATTCTAAGTGACTGCATCCCTCGAATCCAGCGATAAAGGATTTCTGTTTTTCAAAGGTTTCCAAAAAGGATGGAATGGCTTCTTGCTGAAAAGTCATTTTTACTATTCTAATTATCATACACTTACAAATCTTCTAATTTGAGTTGGGCAATTTTGGCGTAAAACTCTTTAGATTTGTCGTTCAATGCGCTTAAATCGAATTTTAATCCAGTTATTATTTCCAGAATAGCATTTGCCTTTGCTTCGGTTTGAAAATATTTATTGATAACCACAACATTCTTATCCTCCAGAATACAATAGCCGGAATTAAAGTTGCCTTTTTCATATCGAACGATGTATCCAGCATCTTCCAGAAAACTTTCCGCTTTTTTAAGCGTTGATGAATTAAGTTTCATAAGTTGTATTTTCGACTTGCGACGACTTACACGTAAAATTAAGGCTTATAAAAAACTTAAGTGTCTTTTTTGACTTACTTTTGAAATTAAATATAGGTAAAATGAAGAAAAGTATTCTTTGGTGTTTATTGATGTTACCGGTGCTTCTAATTGCCCAAGTATATGGGCCAGTAGATACTCGAGATAAACCTAATTTGTTTGTCGGATATATTGCTGCGGGTATGAATGCCACTC
>JAFMKE010000137.1 GCA_017853115.1 Verrucomicrobiota bacterium | reverse complement strand
ATCGATCTAGTGCTTAGTGGAGGTTCGGGTAGTTACAGCTATCAGTGGTCAACTGGAGAGATAAGCCAAGACATTAGTAATCTTTCGGCTGGAAGCTACACACTTACACTTACCGACAACTTGACGAATTGTGAGGCTACAAGCACCTATACCATCGAGAACTCCTATACTTTAAGTAATAATTTTGTAATCGTTGACAATTCTGCAAGTCAAGGGAATAGCAGTATAACTGCCTCAGCAGCTGGAGGTGTTAGCCCGTATACCTACTCATGGAATAACGGGAGTTTGAGTGGCGCTTTTATTGATAGTTTATCGGGAGGAGAATATGTGTTAACCGTCCAAGATGCGAACAATTGCTTACTACTCGACACAGCTAGCATCGGATTTGTTGGAATTGCGGAACAAAGTCCGATAGAATCTCTCTTGTTGTACCCCAATCCGACGAGTGATGTTCTGCAACTGGATTTAGAACTAGAAGAAAAAGCTACGGTGAATTTAAGTATTATCAATAGCCTTGGTCAACAAATATGGTCGAGCAAAGTAGATGGATTTGAAAATGGGAAAATTGACTTGCCTTCTCAAAGCTTAAGTGCTGGAACCTACTATGTGCATATTCAGATAGACAATAGCATGAAGTTTATTCGCTTTGTAAAGGTGAATTAAAGGTGCATAAAAACTTCGTGTAGGGTGAGATAGAGATTGTTTAATCCTTAACCTCACACAAATACCTAGCGTAACAATTTCAACTTGGCTTTCAAGTCCTCTAGTTGATTTGCCGCTAACTCTATTTTACTATCAACCACTTCTTTCAGTTTTTGCGCTCCTTTAGAAGGACCGAAAAAAGCAAGATTTTCCTCAAAGCGTATGATCTCCTCTCCTAATTGGTCAATCTTGGTTTGAATAAATTGTCGTTCAGCTTTCAGTTTAGCGTCGGCTTGCTCATCTTCTTTCATTGCAGCTACCTTCTCTTCAAACATCAACTTGCTTAAGTAATCTTCGTCCAGTTGTAGTGATTTCCCTGCGGCTTTAACCGCTTGATTGAACGATGATTCAGCAGAAGTAATTTTATTTTTTGGAACGTAATCTATTGCCTGCCAAGCTTTGATGCATTCGCGCAATTCTTCTTCACTTTTAACTGCTGCAATTTGCTTCACCACTTCCTCTTTCTGCTTAAAGTTGTCTGCTTCTCTGTCACCCTTTGAATCGTAAAAATTCTTTCTTGCATTGAAAAAATCATCACAAGCCCCTCGAAATCTATTCCATAGCTCCTGGTCTTTCTTATAAGCAACATGCCCAAGTCTCTTCCACTCTTTCTGAAACTTAATCAAGGTGTCAGCCGTCTTTTTCCATTCTTTAGAATCCTTCATTGATTCCGCTTGCTGAATTAATTTCTCTTTGGCTTCAACGATTACCTGGTTTTCTTTTTTTAGCTCGGAGAAAAAATCATTTTGACGCTGACGCAAATCGTCTGAAAGCTCTTTAAACTTTTCCCAAATTTGCTCTTCTTTCGAACGTGCGGCATAACCCGCTGCCTTCCATTCCTTATGTAAATCGTTTAATACTTCGTTCGACTGAATCCAATCCTTGGCAGACTTAAACGATGCTGACTGTAAAACAAGCTCTTCTATTTTTTGAATCAAGTTATTCTTCTCCTCCAGCACCTTGGCTTGGGCTTCACGCATGGATTTGTAGTGATCCCGAATGATATCATATATACCATTTACCTGACTCCAATATTCCGTTTTAAGTTCTTCCCAAACCTCATTTGATGTTGGGCCAACTTCATCCCATCTTGCTTGTAAATCCTTCACACCGCGCTCCATCTTCTTGATGTGTTTTTCACCAATCAAGGTTTTCAATTCTGCAATTATCGCTTTTTTTAAGGCAGCATTTTTTTCAAAGTCGTAGTTCTTTAGCTGGTCATAAATATTGACATTGTGATAAAACAGATCGCGGTAATGACTGTAATCATATTGAAGTTGTTTGAACCTCGACTTATTCACTGCGCCGATTGCATTCCACCGATCTTGAATCTCATAGAACTTTGCAAAGGCAGCCCCAACATTTTTCATCTCATCTTCCACCAACTGCTTGAGTTCTTCGACCAGTTGCTCCTTTTTAGAGAGATTTTCCTTCTCTTCTTCTGCCTTGGCCTTCTTGTGCGCTTGCCATTTATCTTGAAAAATATTGTAAAGTTCTTTCCAACGATTATCTAATGGATTTGTCTGAAACTCAAAGTTTTCACCTTCCTCCTTTTCTTCTTTTGCATTAAAAGCATTCTCCTGAGCAGTACGTTCCTCCTCAGTTCGCTCTTCAAATTGTGCTTTCCAGTTCTTAACTTCTAAACGTCTTTGAACAGCATCATCTGCTTTAATAAGCTCTTCAAAATTTTCAATAATCTGTGCTTTGCTAAACACCTCGGGTATAGACTCATGCCCTTTTTCAACAGATTGCTTGTCTTGATTCTCCATGTATCAAATTTAACTCAAATTTTGAAAAACAGAAAAGACCTAAAACAAACCGTGTTTAGCAAACGAATAGAAACAACATTTCAATTGCTGAAAACAAACTAAGATGAATGAATAAGCCAAGAAGATTTTTGCCATAGTTTTAGTTTTTGACTTAAGTTTGTTACTTAAATATAGAATAATGAAGGCCAGCATATTGACTATCGGAGATGAAATATTGAATGGAACAACCATCGATACAAATAGCGCATACATTGCGAAAGCCTGCATAGCGAAAGGAATATCCATTGAAGGAACCTATTCAATCAGTGATAGCTTCGAAGGGATATACAAAGGCCTAACAATTGCTTCAACAGGCGTGCAGATTGTATTCATTACTGGGGGCTTGGGTCCAACAAAAGACGATATCACCAAACAGGCAATGGCCGATTACTTTGAGGATGAAATGATTTTCAATCCCGATGTTTTTGAAAAAATTGAAAAGTATTTTGAAAAACGAGGTAAAAAGCAAGTTGAGTTAAATCGAAAATTAGCCATGATTCCCAGCAAAGCAAGCCTTATAGATAACGAAAGAGGCACAGCCATGGGCATGTGGTTTAACACACCCAGTTGTCAATTCATTTCTATGCCTGGCGTTCCCCATGAAATGCGACATATGCTCGATATGTTTGTCTTACCCCGGTTAATTGAAAAACATAAACTGCCAAAGATTATTTATAAATATTTAATGACCTCAGGGATTGGTGAGAGCTCTATTTATGAAAAAATTGAAGACTTAGAGGCCAATTTCCCCCATGATGTGCACCTTGCCTATTTGCCAAATTTAGGTAATGTAAAGTTGCGTTTATCGACCATTGTCAATGATGAAAACGAAACAACAGCAGCAAAAGAACTGGAGAATATTCGTGAGCAGATTAACATGCGCATTGCCAAACACGTATTTAGTTATGATCCGGATGAAACTTTAGGAGAGGTTGTTGGTCAAATCTTAACTGATCGAAACAAAACCATATCTACCGCAGAAAGTTGCACAGGCGGTTATATATCCCATTTGTTAACATCCGTACCAGGAAGCTCAGCATACTTTGAAGGAGCCATCGTTGCGTACAGCTATGATTTCAAAGAAAACTTGCTGCAAGTTAAGCACGAGACATTGAATACAGTTGGTGCTGTTAGCGAGGAAACGGTGCTGGAAATGCTCACAGGACTTTTGGATCGCACAGGGACAGATTATGGTATTGCTGTGAGTGGTATTGCAGGCCCTGGTGGTGGCACGCCAGACAAACCCGTTGGAACCGTTTGGATAGCTGTGGGTAGTAAAGATAAAATGACAGCCCGCTGTTTCCAGCTTACAACGCAACGCGATTATAATATTAAAATTAGTGCACATATCGCGCTTAATATGCTTCGCAACTTTATTCTTGACAATGAAAGCTAGAGTGATTTCATTTGCCTATCTTTACTACACCAACCAAATCCTGTAAACTTATGTTAGAAAACAAAAAACCGTATGATTTTCCGACCAATAAATTGGTTCAGGAATATGACAAATATACTGCTGTAGATCACGAAGTTTGGAATATTTTGTACACCAGACAAATGGATGATTTAAAAGGAAAAGCTACCCAAGATTTTTTTATGGGACTTAAGCTTTGTGGTTTTGAGAGTGACAAAATACCTTATATCAAAAATGTAAACGAGCATCTAAAAAGTACAACAGGTTGGCGAACGTATGTCGTACCTGGCTTGATTGCTGACAAACCGTTTTTTCAGTATCTCGCTAATAAACGTTTCCCGGTTACTACATGGATTAGAAAGAAAGAGGAATTGGAATACTTGGAAGAACCTGATATGTTTCATGATGTATTTGCCCATGTTCCACTGCTCAGCATCCAAAGCTTTGTTGATTTTGTTCAAGGCTTAGCGCAAATTGCTCTCGACCACATTGACAATCCGGATGCTGTCGAGCTGATAAGCAGATTATACTGGTTTACTGTGGAGTTTGGTTTAATTCGCGAAGATGGCAATCTAAGAATATATGGTGCGGGAATATTATCATCCATTGGAGAATCTGACTATTCCATTCACGACAAGGATGTACCTAGATATGCATATGACGTGCGTCATATCATGCGAACACCATATTATAAACATGACTTCCAGAAGCAATATTTTGTCATCGACAGCTACGAACAATTATATGAGAGCCTCGGTCA
>JAFMKE010000023.1 GCA_017853115.1 Verrucomicrobiota bacterium | reverse complement strand
TTGGCAGCTGATTCAGGCGAACGCTTACTCAAGAACTTATCGTGAAAAATACGATTAAATTTATCATCTCCTCCCCTTGCTTTCAATGAGATATTAGTATTCACTCCACCGGGATGCACGGAGTGTATCGTTAAACCTGGATGCGTATTTTCTGCCATTAAAGCTTCTGTATATCCGCGTATGGCAAACTTACTCGCACAATATGAACTTTGATACTTAATGCCCAACAAACCAAACAAACTCGACACATTAATTAATACGCTCTCGTTCTTTTCTTTTAATTGCGGCAAAAAGACTTTGGAGCCATAAACCATTCCCCAAAAGTTAATTTGCATCAACCATTCAAACTGCTCGATGGATGTTTCTTCAGCAGTCATTTTACCTAAGGCAACGCCCGCATTATTGATCACCACATCTGCCCCACCAAAATCTTCTTTAATTTCACGAGCTATTTTCACAAAACTCTCATAATGGCCCGCATCAAAACAATAGGTTTTCAAAACCATATCGCCCACTTCATTAGCCGTATTTTCTAGGCCTTCGGGGTCATTATCTGTTAAACAAAGTTTAGCACCTTCCTTGGCAAATAGAAATGCCAAGGCTTTGCCTATTCCCGATGCCGCGCCAGTAATAACAACGACTTTATTGTTGAAATTTTTCATCTTATTTGGATTGGATAGCAGCTTCACGTAACTGCTTTAAGAAGTCAGAGGCGAAAATAAACTCATACAACTCCTTGTTGTCGGTTTCTTCCATTACGTCTTCTTTTGTTCCCTCCCAATGCTTCAAACCCTGATGGAGGAAAGTCACCTTATCACCAATGCCCATAACCGAATTCATATCGTGCGTATTAACTATGGTGGTCATGTCGAACTCTTGTGTAATTTCTTGAATCAATTCATCAATCACCAAGGCTGTTTTCGGATCTAGCCCTGAGTTCGGTTCATCACAAAACAAATATTTTGGATTCATCACGATGGCACGAGCAATACCCACCCGTTTCATCATTCCACCACTTATTTCACCTGGAAATTTCTTATTGGCATTCACAAGGTTAACTCGACTCAAGCAAAAGTTCACCCGCTCCAACTTTTCTTCATCAGACATCTCCGAAAACATATCCAATGGAAAACGTACATTCTCTTCAACAGTTAAGGAGTCAAACAGAGCATTGCCTTGAAACAACATTCCCATTTCGTTTCGAAGGTTTTTCTTCTCTTTAACCCCCATCTCTCGTATCGGTCGACCGTCATATAAAATATCGCCTTCCTCTGGGGTGAACAAACCGACAAGGCATTTTAAGAATACCGTTTTACCAGCACCACTCGACCCAATAATTAGATTGCACTTCCCATTTTGAAATTCTGTTGAAATTCCTTTCAAAACCTCCTGATCGCCGAAACGCTTTTTGATATTTTGTACTTCAATCATAAGAGTAAGAAAGCAATTAAGAAGTTCGCAACAATAATAACAATTGAACTATTCACTACGGCACGCGTACTAGCATTTCCAATTTCTAATGCACCACCTTTAACGTAATAACCTTGAAAACAAGCTATCGAAGTAATAATAAATGCAAAAACGTAGCACTTGATTAGCATAACAACTACGTAGTAGTTATCATGCCCATCTTGTAATCCTCGCACATATTCATCCATACTGTAAAAACCACCCATGGTTCCAGCGAGTAAACCTCCGATTATACCCAGAAAAACCGCCATAATGATGAGGAAAGGGATAATAATCATCGCACCCATAATTTTGGGACCAACTAAATAAGCTGTGGTGTTTACACCCATAATCTCCAAGGCATCAATTTGCTCTGTAACCCGCATACTACCTAATTCTGAAGCAATATTTGAACCCACTTTTCCTGCCAACAGCAGCGCTGTAATTGTAGGTGCCATTTCTAGAATTAATGAATCACGAACAATAATACCCATCCACCACATGGGGATCAATCCAATATCGAGCAACTGATAAGAAAACTGCACGGCTGTTACCGCTCCAACAAAAGTGGAAACAATAGCAATAATCAAAAATGAACCAATACCAATTTGATAAACTTGGCGAAGGGTTTCTTTGGCGTACATCTTAACATTCTCCGGACGCGTAAACATGCTTCCTAGCATTAAAAAATACTTGCCAATATCGTTGAGAAAAGTCATTTAGAAAGAATATTCCCAAAGTTAAACAAGCCATTTTAAAATGGCCGTATATTTATGAACAAATTTAAAATTATTGCTTCATGAAGAATTTGGTTGTAAGTGGTGCTAGTCGAGGTATTGGTAAGGCTATTGTTCTACACTTTGCAAAAGCCGGCTGGAATGTTGCGTTTTGCTCTAGAAATGTAGATAATTTGAATCATTTAAAAGATGCCTGTGAGCAATTAAACCGAGAAGGTAGATTTCTCGGATTTCAATGCGATGTATCTCAAGCCGAAGAAGTTAAAATATTTGCTGCTGCTGCACAAGACTTTTTAGGAAGTGTGGATGTGCTCGTTAATAATGCAGGTATTTTTCTTCCCGGACAAGTTCATGCAATGTCAGATGAGGATTTTGATTCGATGATGCAGACGAATGTGTACAGCGCATTTCACCTCAGTAAGGCCCTAATCCCGGACATGAAGAAATATCGTGTTGGTCATATTTTTAACATGAGTAGTATCGCAGGCTTGATAGCTTATCCTAACGGGGGAGCGTACAACGTCAGTAAGCATGCCTTAACAGGTTACTCTAAAACGCTTCGTGATGAACTGAAGGCATACGGGATTAAAGTAACAGGCATTTATCCTGGTGCTGTATTGACCGATTCTTGGGCAGGTGTTGATTTACCCGAAGAACGTTTCATGTCTCCGGAAGATATTGCTCAAACCATTTGGGATATTCACCACCTAAGTCCAAGAACGGTTGTGGAGGATATTGTTTTGAGACCACAATTGGGAGATATTTAATCAATCACGGGTTAAGTACAAAGAATCATATCTACTTAAAACCAATTTTGTATTCAAGTATTGGGGGAAGCTGATGGCTTAAACAATTTCTTCTACCGGAAATAGTTTTGAAAAAATAACACCAAACAACATGGCTATGATAAATCTTCAGAATAGCCCTTCCAAAATAAACTCAAAATAACAACAGGACAGAAAGATGCAGCTATGCCTGACCACCCAAAAATGACTAACCAAAAAACAGTTCGATCGGGTGAAATGACAGCAATCACTAATGCAAGTATAAGGGCACATAAGGCCATAATCAAAGTAACTACTCTGGATAAGTGTAAGATCTTTTTCTCAGGAAATGATAGGCAAATCTGTAGAACTTCTTTCGTGAACAGAAGATGGTCTAGGTTTCAACCCCAATAGATTAAACATGTGATTATCTGTTCCAATTTCTGGATTGGGCGTGGTCAATAATTTGTTGCCAGCAAAAATTGAATTAGCACCAGCCATAAAACAAAGCGCTTGTTCTTCCGTACTCATCATTTCACGACCAGCTGAAATACGCACAACCGCTTTAGGCATAATGATTCGAGCAGTAGCTATCATACGCAGCATCTCCCATACATCCACTCGCTTGTTGTTTTCCAATGGTGTTCCTTTAATCGGAACTAAACAATTAATCGGAACTGACTCTGGCTGCTCGGGTAAATTGGCTAAAGTATGCAACATACCAATACGATCTTCATGGGTTTCTCCCATACCAATAATACCACCTGAACAAATTTTCAAACCAGAACCAGCCACTGCCTCTAAGGTTTCTAATCGATCTTTGTAGGTCCTTGTAGTGATAATTTTATCGTAGTATTCATCCGATGTATCCACATTGTGATTGTAGGCATTCAAGCCAGCTTCTTTTAGTCGGTCTGCTTGTTCCGGATTTAACATTCCAAGGGTACAGCATACCTCAAGTCCCTCAGCTTTGACCGCTTTAACCATTTCCAGGACATTATCGAAATCTCTATTGTTGCGAACGCGAGTTCCCATGCTGGATATACAAAAACGGGTAGTTCCGTTCTCCTTTGCTTCTCGAGCTTTGGCTTTAACATCCTCAAGCTCCATCATTTTACTAGCCTTGACATCCGTCACGTACTTCGATGACTGCGAACAATACGAACAATCCTCAGGACATCCACCGGTCTTCACGGAAAGCAAGGTGTTCACTACGATTTCTCCTACTTCAAAATTCTGTTTATACACCTCATTGGATTCATACATTAATCCCAACAAAGGTTTATTGTATATTTCTGCAATTTGTTCTTTAGTCCACCTTTCCATACAAATGATTTCGTGCTAACAAATATAGAGGATGTTTTACTTTAAAATGAGTTATATCCGGATAGATTTAAAACTTTTACATCAAACACAAGGTCTTCAAAAGTTGTAAGCTAGGATAGATCAAAACGATAAGGCCATCCAGCAGAAAAGTGTACTCATACTCCTTGCTTTCGCTTTTAAGACGATAAATGCGCCAAACAGCAATGGTGAAAACTGGCAATAAGACAATAGCAAAGTATGCATACAATAGCCAAGAGACAAAAGCTAAGCAAAGATGAATAATACTTAAAACTACGGTTCCTCGCAAACCAAACACCATCGGCAATGTAGTAATCTTTGGATCTAGCTTATCGGCTTCCCAATCTCTTATGTCAAAAGGAATGGTAAGGCCCAAAATAAAAAAGAATATTCCTGCAGAGAGCAAGGCCAATTTAACTGGTGGTATGTGCTGATAAATGTTTATCAGCGCTATTCCCATTATAAAAAGCGTCCATACCAAAGCTACAATCTGTGTTTTCAAAAACCAGAAAGCTCGTAGATTAAATCGCTCAAACCCTATATATATCAAAGAGAAAGCAGCGCTTAAAGCAAGTACCACACATTGGGCAAATGAAACATGGATTAGTGCATATAGTAAAGCTATACTGGCTAAAAACATCAAAACATAAACCAGTATTCGATGATCACGCAACCACATATGAAATATACTCGTATTGCTTGATTCTTTGAGTCCTTTGAGTTTAAGCAGGTTATAAGCTATAAAGGAGCTGCAAAAAACCAGAAGGGCTTCGTATGTAATTGGTGAGATTCCAATAGCCAAACAAACCGACAAGTACAAGCTGAGTGCACCGAGACTAATCCAAGTATTTGAAAACACGACAACATCAATGACTGGTCTAAGTATTTGCCAAGGTTTTGATGCCATCGAAAATTAAGGCGTTTAATCCAAGTATTTGAAATTAAAGTCTGGAGTTAACTTCAAAAGTGTTTCGTAAATCAAACGCGCAGCATTTTCCATATCTTCCAGTTCAACCATTTCAACAGTCGTGTGCATATAACGCAATGGGAAAGAAATTAATGCACTTGGCACACCTCCATTGGAATAAGCAAAAGCGTCCGTATCCGTTCCTGTTGCTCTAGAAGCTGCATCGCGTTGAAAAGGAATTTTCTTATCCTCAGCCGTATCAATAATTAAATCTAACAACTTATTATGAACCGCTGGTCCATAAGTTACAATAGGTCCATTACCACATTTAAAATCACCTTCCGACTTTTTGTTAATCATCGGCGTTGTAGTGTCATGTGCTACATCTGTGACGATTGCCACATTCGGCTTAATCGTTTGGGTAATCATTTCAGCACCACGCAGACCTACTTCTTCTTGCACAGAATTGACGATGTACAAACCAAAAGGTAATTTCTTCTTATTGTCTTTCAACATCTTGGCAACCAAAGCAATTACAACACCTCCTGCTCTATTATCTAGAGCTCTGCCAACAGCATACTTTTTGTTTAACACCGTAAACTCATCCTGGTAAGTGATAACACTTCCCACGTGAATACCCATTTTTAAAACTTCTTCCTTGGATTTAGCTCCACAATCAAGAAAAATAGTGTCTGTTCTCAATTCAGGGTCTTTAGTTCCTCCTCGGCGCGTATGAATCGCAGGCCAACCAAAAACCGCAGGAACAAAGCCTTTCTTGGTATGGATATTAACTCGTTTGGAAGGAGCAATCATATGATCCGAACCTCCATTGCGCTTAACATAGATGAATCCGTCTTCAGTAATGTAGCTTACGTACCAAGAAATTTCATCAGCATGCGCTTCAATTACCACCTTAAACGGCGCTTCTGGATTAATGATACCGTATACCGTTCCGTAGTTATCTACCTGATGCGTATCAATATACTCACGAATGAAATCCAACCAAATCTTTTGACCGTTCCACTCATAACCTGTGGGTGCAGCGTTATTAATATACTTCTCGAAAAATGCTAATTCGCTCTTGCCAAACAATTTTGCCATAAATACTGTAGTTATTTGATTTGACCTCGAAGATACGGAAATGTTTAACTAAAACTTAGGGCATTTCTTACAAGGTTTTGTTTTACGCTTGTATTTCTTGCAGCATTTATTCTTTTTCTTGCAACAAGTATTTAGACTATCCATTGCCTTTGGAAGAGTTTCCAAAAATCCCGATGATGGCAAAAATGAATCAAAGACAGTCACTAAAATTCTTATTTAGAACAAATATAAATAAGAGGTCGGACAATTTTATAAAAAATTTAAAATAGATTTTGCTTTTAACTCACTTTCATTCCATTCTTTTTCGGGAATAGAATCGTAGGTAATTGCCCCACCAACATGAAGCGATAAATACTTTTTATCTGCATCGTAGAGTAAGGTCCGGATAAGTACATTGAAATCATAATTTCCATTAGCGTCAATATAACCTAAAGCACCAGAATAAACTCCTCGCTTATTGACTTCAAAGTCTTCGATTAATTGCATAGCGCGAATCTTAGGAGCGCCCGTCATACTTCCCATAGGAAAAGCATTTTTCAGCGCCTCTAATGGATGAATATCTTTACGGCAAGTAGCACTAACTGTTGAAATCATTTGAATAATATTCTCAAATTCATAGATTCCAAACAATTCATCTACCTGTACAGTACCTGGAATAGCGCTTCGAGCAAAATCATTTCGTACTAAATCGACAATCATCACATTTTCAGCACGTTCTTTTTCATCATTCAACAAAACCTGCTTTAGTTCTTGATTTTCCGCGGCATTCTGCCCTTTGCCCACCGTTCCCTTGATGGGTTGAGATAAGAGTTTGCCATTTTCATGTTGTATAAAACGTTCCGGAGAGAAACTCAAGACAAAGCGATGGCCAAATTGAAGAAAAGCCGAAAAAGGCGCTTTGGCTTTAGCATTAATTCTATTAAAAACATGTAATGCATTAAACTCTTTCGGGTAGCATGAAAGTTCACGGCAAAAATTCAATTCATATACATCACCATTGATGATATGCTGTTGTATTTCTTTTACACTCTTTAAATATTCTTCTTTCGATATATGAGTTTCCCAATCTAAATCCTGATTACAATCATCGCTTTCTATAGCTTGCTGCTCGATTAAATCAAGCAAATGCAGCGCCTCGAGTGTAGATCTGTTTACTGCACACTGCCCTCCTTTTATCTCAAATACATAGCGGGGTTCAAAGAAATACATGGAAGGAAAATTCAGTTCATCCCGGTTGTCCGAATGTAAGTTTTCAATTTGATTCTTTACATCGTAGGATATATAACCAAAGATTTTATCCTGAGCCTCCTCCTGAAACTGCTTAAGTGCTTCAAACTGCTTAGCTTCCTCCTTTAAATGAAGTGAACGTATAGCGTCGACCGCTACGAGGTAATCCAAGCGCCGGTGCGGTGAATCTGAGTCATGACTATCCAGACAGATGGCGACTTCAAATTGCTGCGCCCATTGTAATAATTTTAGCTTAAAATTGGGGAGATCTGTTATCGGAAAACTACTCTTTTCCTGCATAAGCTAAACGAGCTGGGCTTGTTTGATTAGCAACTTTTCTCGTTCAGGTCCAGTCGAAATCATACTTACCGGAATCCCCATGTAGGATTCTAAGAAACTTACATATTCTTGTAACTGACTCGGCAAAGAATCATAGCTTGCTTCCTCTAAACTTTGCTTCCATCCCTTGAAACCCTTGTAATTACATTGAATATCGTCATTCAATTCAAAAGGCAATTCATTGGTTACTTTACCATTTACCGTGTAGGTATCACATACCATAATTTCATCAAAATCATTAAGCACATCAGCCTTTGTCAGCGCTATTTGTGTAACCCCATTCAAGAATGCCGCATAGCGCAATGCAACAAGATCTATCCAGCCACATCGACGAGGACGACCAGTTGTAGCACCAAACTCATGCCCGGCAGACCGAATCTGTTCACCAACCGCATCATGTAATTCTGACGGGAAAGGTCCACTACCTACCCGTGTACAATATGCTTTGGAAATTCCAATTACTTCCTTAATCTTATTCGGTGCAACACCCAGGCCATTGCATGCTCCCGCTGTAATCGTGTTAGAAGAAGTAACGAAAGGATATGTTCCGAAATCAATATCAAGCATAGATCCCTGAGCGCCTTCTGCCAATATCTTTTTCCCCTGACTGAGTGCATTATTCACATAATATTCTCCGGAAACAATTGTGTAACGCTTCAATTCCTCTATGCTTTCAAACCATTCGCTTTCTTCCTCAGTAATGTCGAATTCAAAATCGTACATCTGAATAATTTGAAGATGTTTGGCCTTTAGTTTTTCATACTTTTCCTTAAAATCAGGTGTCAGTACATCTCCCACACGCAAACCATTTCTACCTGTTTTATCCATATACGTGGGACCGATGCCTCTCAAGGTGGAACCGATTTTTGCTTTACCTTTTGCTGCTTCGGAAGCCGCATCAAGCACTTTATGGGTGGGTAAAATCAGATGAGCCTTTTCTGCAAGCAATAAATACTTCTCAACATCAACACCCCAGGACTTTACTTGGCTAATCTCCTTGCAAAGGGTAATCGGATTAATTACTACTCCATTACCGATAAGATTGTATGTGTTGTCATGCAATATTCCAGAAGGAATAGTATGTAATACAATCTTTTCATTGTTGACTACCAACGTATGACCCGCATTTGGTCCACCTTGGAAACGGGCAATAATATCATAGTTAGGAGCAAGATAGTCGACAATTTTGCCTTTACCTTCATCCCCCCATTGCATACCAATTAATACGTCTACATTCATGTATTTCGGTTTAAAATGAAGCGATAGCTTCTTCTACAGATGCCGCCTTCGGGAACACTTCTGAAAGCTTGGTTATGTTTAATAGATTATTCAATTGCTCCGGAATAGCAACTAAAACTAGTCCTCCACCAGCACCTTTACTTTTGGTAAGGATGTTAAGAAATACAGATAATCCGGTACTATTTATGTAATGCATTCCACCTAAGTCAATAACAAACTGATTACTGTTATTCTCCAAGCTTAATCCAACTGCTTCTAAAATAGGTACAGTATCTTTCTCTCCGAGCAAATTACCACTCAACTCAAGGATGGTAATATTATCTTGTATAATTCGATTAATTTCCATTGTCACTATTCTTTTTGTTCTTTTTATTACTTCGACATCCACTACAATAACCGAACAAGTTAAGCGAGTGGTGTGTAATTTCAAAATCTAGTAAGCCGCCCATTAGGTTCTTAATTTGCTGAACCCGAGGATCGCAAAACTCCACAACTTTTCCGCATTTAGCACATATAATGTGATCATGCTGCTTGTAACCATAAGACTTTTCATACTGCGCCAAGTTCTTTCCGAACTGATGCTTGCGAATTAAATCACATGAATTCAACAAGTCCAAGGTGTTGTATACAGTAGCACGACTAACATTAAAATTTTTATTCTTGATGTCAATATACAATGTTTCCGCCTCAAAATGATCTTCTCTGGAATAAATTTCTTCGAGAATCGCAAATCGTTCAGAGGTTTTCCTAAGTCCATTCTTTTCCAAATAAGTGGAAAAAATATCCTTCACCGCATCTATCGTATCTGTATTGGCTAACACCCTGCAAATTTAAGTCTTTTTAAAAGCTAAGCTATTAAAACTACTAACATTTATACACTCTGTTCTTCTTCTACTTCAAAACGCGTTATGGAAACTAGCCCTTCAATCGCTTTCATTTTACTAATAACAATTTCAAGTTGCTCACTATCAGTCACATACAACATAATCTTCCCTTCATATATGCCGTCTTTACTTTCGAAAGAAATTGACTTCATATTAATATCTAAGTTGTTAGTAATAATTTCTGATACTTTACTAATAATACCCATACTATCTATTCCATGTAGCTTGAGTCCCGCCAAGAAAGCCACATCGCGTTGGTTATTCCATTTTGTTTTAACTACCCGATAGCTGTATTTCGACATCAGTTGTACGGAATTCGGACAATTGGTTCGATGTATTTTTATTCCGTCGTTTATGGTAATAAAGCCAAAAACATCATCGCCTGGAATCGGATTGCAACAGGGAGCAAAACTGTAATCCAACTGATCAGAACTTTGCCCCATGATAATCAGTTCCGCATTCTTGGATAGCGTTTTCGCAACGGTTTCCTCGAAGTTATCTTTTTTATCTTGAATTTTTGGTTTGCGCGCCTTAACCACCCCATGCACAACCTCCAGGTTTTTCAAATCGCCAACTTTGATCTTGTTTTTAGATACCGCAACAAATAAATCGAGTGGTGAGTTGAATTTGAAATAATTCGTTATTGTCCAAAAGTTTTCATCATTGGATTTAATTTTAAGTTGCTTAAACTTTCGCTCTAAAATCTGCTTCCCGTCTTCAGCTATGGCTCTAAGCTCCTCATTAACTGCCTTCTTAATCGCACTTTTTGCCTTGCCAGTCACTGCAAAACTCAACCAATCCTCGCTTGGTTTTTGTTTTTTCGATGTCAGAATCTCAATTTGATCCCCTGTCTTCAAGACATAACTTAAAGGAACTAACTTTTGATTAACCTTTGCCCCAATACATTTATTCCCGATATCAGAGTGAACATCGTAAGCAAAATCAAGTGCCGTAGCATCTCGTCGCAATCGCTTTAAATCGCCTTTAGGTGTAAAAACAAAAACTTCAGAACTGAATAAGTTCATTTTGAAATTATTTACCATTTCCAGCGCATTCTGTTCCTTATCATTCAACAAGGATTGAATACTCGCCAGCCATTGATCTATCCCATCATCCGAAGCCCCTGAATCTCCCCCCTCCTTATACTTCCAGTGAGCCGCAACCCCTTTCTCAGCAATTTCGTGCATTCTCTTGGATCGAATTTGTACTTCCACCCACTTCCCTTTAGGGCCCACTACAGTAGTATGAAGAGCCTCATAGCCATTAGACTTCGGATTAGAAATCCAGTCGCGTAGGCGATTGGGGTTCGGCCGATACAAATCAGAAATTACGGAATACACATTCCAGCAATCGCTTTTCTCTGATTTTTCCGTACTATTTACAATGATGCGAATCGCAAAAAGATCATAAACCTCCTCAAAGCTCACGCCCTGCTTTTTCATCTTATTCCATATGGAATGTATTGATTTTGGCCTACCGTAGATGTCCAAATCTATCCTCTTTTCCTCAAACAATTCCTTCAACGGATGAATAAAGTTGTTTATAAATCTCGAACGTGAACGTTTGGTTTCATTCAGCTTCTTGGCAATAAACTTATACATGTCAGGCTCGCGATATTTCATAGACAAATCCTCAAGCTCAGACTTTACTTTATACAGACCCATCCTATGCGCTATCGGAGCATACAAGAAGTCGGTTTCAGAAGCAATTTTTAACTGCTTATCCCTTGACATACTACTAAGGGTTCGCATGTTGTGCAAACGATCCGCGAGTTTTATCAAAATAACCCGGATATCATCCGTAAGTGTAAGAAGCAGCTTCCTGAAATTTTCAGCTTGAATGGAGCTATTCAAATCGAAAACGCCCGAAATTTTGGTTAAACCATTAATAATTTTAGCCGTTTCTTTATCAAAGGCGTTTTCGACATCCTCCAATGTCAACTCCGTATCTTCCACCGTATCGTGCAAGAGCGCGCATATAATGGAGGTTGTTCCTAATCCTATTTCCTCGCTGACTATTCTTGCAACAGCTATGGGATGATATATGTAGGGCTCGCCTGATTTTCTCCGCATTCCTGCGTGATGTTCAATCGCCATTTCAAAAGCCTGACGAATACGCTCGATATCCCTTTTTTGCAATTTATCCTGCGCGTTGGCAAGCAAATGCTTATATTCTTTAAGAATCTCTTTTTTTTCCTCTCCGGTTAAGCTAAGGTCCCTAGTTTCAGGCATATAAAGAAAAAACGTTTTGTATTGTGCTAAACTAATGAATAAAGATCAACAAAAACATGCTTTTAGTTGAATTCGAAAAAAAAAGAAAGAAAAAAGGAATAATGCCACTAAAATTTAAATAAATATTATCTTTGCAGCCGCTTTAAAAGCGAAGTTCATAACATGCGGGTATGGTGGAATTGGTAGACACGCTAGATTTAGGATCTAGTGCCGCGAGGCGTGGGGGTTCGACTCCCTTTACCCGCACTCTTTAAATCAAAGTCTCACAAATATTTTTAATTAAAACTTCTATCTGTGGAAATCACTCAAGAAAACGTAGATAGCTTAAATGCTATTATTAAACTTCAAGTTAAGAAAGAAGATTACGAACCGCAAATACAGCAATCCCTGAATCAATATCGGAAAAAAGTAGATTTGAAAGGATTCAGGAAAGGAAATGTTCCCATGGGGATCATCAAGAAGATGTATGGTAACCACATCGTTGCGGATACCATAAATGATTTATTGAATGAAAAAGTGAACAACTACATTGTCGAAAAGCAATTGGATGTATTGGGCAATCCCTTACCAAAACATGGCCAAAAGTTTGATATCGAAATCAACAGCCTGAAAGACTTTGATTTTGAATATGAAATTGGATTATCACCAGCCTTTGACCTAGATTTTTTAAAAAATAAGCCTACGCTAGAACGTGAGGTAATTGATATTGAAAAGAAGCTTATCGATGAGGAGCTTGAGCGCGTAAGAAAGCGTTATGGAAAGGTTGAAGAAGTTGTTGGTAAGATGGAAGATGACGACATGCTTACAATTCAATTTGACGAATTAAACGAAGAAGGAAATGTGAAAGCGGATGGTATTAGTCACAGTGCTCCGATTGCCCTAGACATGCTTAAAGACAATAAAATTCAGAAGGCTGTTAAATCATCCAAAAAAGGAGAAACTGTTGACATTACTGACTTGGAAAAAACATTCGAAAAAACAAAAGAAGAGTTAGCCAAACAAATTTTGAACCTTGACTTAACACCAGAAACTTTACCTGCAGTTAGAGCTACCTTAACTGATGTAAAACGAGTAATCCCTGCAGAAATCAATGAAGAATTCCTGAAAACAGTATACGGTCCGGATACGGATGTCAAGGATGAAGCCGGGATTCGCGCTAAAATCAAAGAGGAAGTGAAAGCCTATTTTGAAAAGGAAGAAGACAAACGTTTGTATAATAAATTGGCTGAAACCTTAATCGAAAAAACGGAGATTAGTTTACCCGATGAATTCCTTAAGAGATGGATTCAATTAACCAACGAAAAGCCTATTTCAGCGGAGCAAATTGAAAAGGAATATCCCGCTTTTGTCAAAAACCTAAAATGGAGTTTGATTGTAAAAAAAGTGAGTAAAGAAAATAATGTGGATGTGAGCATGGATGAAGTGAAGGAACGCACAGCCGAACAAGTTCGTCAGCAAATGGCCCAATACGGCATTCCTAACATGCCGCAAGAAGAAATGGATAAATTTGTTGCCAGCATGATGGCTAAAAGAGACCATGCGAGCCAAACGAGAGAAACCTTGCTAGAGGAAAAATTGTTTGATTACTTCAAAGGACAGATAAAAACTAAGGATAAAAAAGTTAGCTTAGAAGAATTTTACAAACAACAGTAGCTAAGACTATGAAGAATTTTGAAAAAGAATTAAGAGATTTTACAGTTAAACATCAAGGAATCAGTAGTTCTGTTTATGATGATTATACATCGATACACAATTACATGATTACGCCCAATATTATTGAAGAGCGAAAAATGAATGCTGTGGCTATGGATGTGTTCTCTCGCTTGATGATGGATCGCATTATCTTTCTAGGTGTACCTATCGATGATACGGTGGCGAATATTGTAACCGCACAGTTACTTTTCCTAGAATCCATCGATTCCAAGAGTGACGTTCAAATTTATATTAATAGTCCTGGTGGAGGCGTATATGCAGGATTAGGTATCTACGATACGATGCAGTATATTTTACCAGATGTTGCAACAATTTGCACGGGTATGGCTGCCTCCATGGGTGCGGTGTTGCTTTGTGCAGGAACCAAAGGAAAACGAACCGCCCTGCCGCACAGCCGAGTAATGATTCATCAACCTTTGGGTGGCGCAGGTGGTAAAGCAAGTGATGTTCAAATTACAATCAACGAAATTCGAAAAATCAAGAAGGAACTTTACACCATATTAAGCGAACATTCAGGGCAGCCTTTTGAAAAAATCGAAAAAGACTCTGACCGTGATTTTTGGATGCGTGCTCCTGAAGCCATGGAATATGGCATGATTGACGAAGTTTTGATTCGAAAAAAATAATTTCAAGAAAAGCTCCTGTGAGTAAATCGGATAAAATATCAACTTGTTCTTTTTGTGGGAAACCCAAAAATGAGACTAAACTATTGGTCTCTGGTTTGGATGCAAACATTTGTGAAAATTGTGTTGAGCAAGCCCAAATTATCGTCAATGAGGAATTGAATAAATCAGAGGCTGGTAACTATCGATTCTCTTTACCGAAATCTGTTAAACCGAAAGATATATCCGCCTTTCTTGACCAATATGTTATTGGCCAAGAAGAAGCGAAAAAGGTTATCGCGGTTGCTGTCTATAACCATTACAAAAGATTGAATCAACGGGCTAATGAGGATGTTGAAATTGAGAAATCTAATATCTTGTTAGTGGGGAGAACAGGAACAGGGAAAACACTTCTTGCTAAATCTATTGCGCGCTTTTTAAACGTCCCTTTCACCATTGTGGATGCCACTGTATTTACAGAAGCAGGCTACGTGGGTGAGGATGTAGAAAGTATTTTGTCCCGATTGTTGCAAGTCTGCAACTACGACATTCAGGCTGCCGAGCGTGGAATAATATATATCGATGAAATCGATAAGATTGCAAGGAAGTCGGATAACCCATCAATCACTCGAGATGTTTCGGGTGAAGGTGTACAACAAGCCATGCTCAAGTTGCTGGAGGGCACTGAAGTTCTTGTCCCACCCCAAGGAGGGCGAAAGCACCCTGATCAGAAAATGGTAAAAATCAATACCCAAAACATCTTATTCATTTGCGGTGGTGCTTTCGACGGAATTGAAAAGAATATCGCTAACCGGATAAATACTTCGGTGCTCGGATTTCGAAGTGCTCAAAAAGATGCTGGAGTAGTTGATAAAGAAAATCTCTTACAATACATAAATCCAGAGGATTTAAGAACATTTGGATTAATTCCCGAACTCATCGGACGTATTCCTGTTGTCTCTCATCTAAACCCTCTAGATAAGGAAGCACTATTCAACATATTAACTGTGCCAAAAAATGCCTTGACTAAGCAGTATAAAAAGTTGTTCGAAACGGATAAAATCGACTTCTCATTCTCCCAGGAGGCGCTTGAATTCATAACAGATAAAGCCTTAGAATACAAGTTGGGGGCAAGAGGTTTACGATCAATCTGCGAGGCCATCATTACAGATGCGATGTTCGAACTTCCTTCTGAAGATGTGCAATCATTCGAAGTTACCTTAGATTACGCCAAGGAGAAATTGAATAAATCAAAATTAAGTAAACTCGTAAAAGTGGCTTAATCAAATAGCCTCTAACTCACTGCTATTCTTCCTGTTATAATCTAAAATTAAACGAATACTTGCATCGCTTGGCTTCTCCTTTATTGAGTTAAGCATTCTAGCAGTTTCTTGCAAACTTTGGTAAGCATCCTGGAGATTTGAATCAAATTGGAGTTGCAATTTAAAAGCCTGAACTTCATCTTGAGGAAGTTCGTTGTAGTAATATAAGAATAAATCGTTCAGCGTAAAATTTCTATTCATACAGCGTATTTTGGTTTTGTATGCCTTAAGAACGGCAACTAAAAAAAACTTATTGTTTGAAGCAAATGAAAAAATTATTTTCAAGCAAAAAGACAACTGAAGTAATAGAATTTACTCATTTTTACAAGCTATGAATTTTGAGCTAGTATCCAAGTTTAAACCCAAAGGTGATCAACCCAAAGCAATCAATGAACTAGTTAAAGGCATTGAAACCCAGCAAGATGCTCAAACTTTGTTGGGCGTGACAGGTTCAGGTAAAACTTTCACCATCGCTAATGTGATAGAAAGGGTTCAAAAACCGACGCTTATTTTAACCCACAACAAAACACTGGTAGCACAATTGTATGGCGAATTCAAGCAGTTTTTTCCTAACAACGCGGTTGAATACTTTGTGTCCTATTACGACTACTACCAACCAGAGGCCTACATGCCAACGTCCGATACGTACATAGAAAAAGATTTACAAATCAATGAAGAAATTGATAAGCTAAGGCTAAGTGCAACTGCTTCCCTCCTTTCGGGACGACGAGACATTGTAGTTGTGGCCTCGGTTTCCTGTATATATGGGATGGGAAATCCAAAAGACTTTGGAAACGGTATTATCAAACTACACATTGGACAAATTTTAAGTCGGAATACTTTTCTCTACGATTTGGTTTCCTCTTTGTATAGCCGAACGATAAGCGATTTTGCTCGTGCAACTTTCCGCGTAACGGGCGATGTTGTAGATATCAATGTACCTTACGCTGATTATGGTTATCGCGTTACTTTCTTCGGTGATGAGATTGAGGAATTATCGCGCTTCGATATTGAATCTGGCAAAACGGAAGAAGAACTGGAAGACATCACTATTTTCCCAGCCAATCTCTATGTTACACCGAAAAACCAAATGACTTCTTTAATTAATGAAATCCAGGATGACCTACAAAAACAAATAGCTTACTTCAACAGTATCGATAAACAACTTGAAGCAGCTCGATTAAAAGAGCGGGTGGAGTTTGACATTGAGATGATTAAAGAACTTGGCTATTGTTCGGGAATTGAAAACTATTCGCGTTATTTGGACAAACGAAATGAAGGTGAACGCCCCTTCTGTTTACTGGATTATTTCCCAGATGATTTTTTGATGGTAATTGATGAAAGCCATGTTACGCTACCTCAAGTACGAGGCATGTACGGAGGTGACCGTTCGAGGAAAACCAATCTTGTAGAATACGGATTTCGTCTGCCTGCAGCTTTAGATAATCGTCCGTTGAACTTTCAGGAATTTGAAGGAATGATGAACCAAAGTATTTTTGTGAGCGCGACACCAGGCGATTATGAATTAGAACAAACAGAAGGTGTTGTGGTTGAGCAAGTGGTTCGTCCGACCGGCTTATTGGATCCAAAAATAGAAGTTCGACCAACACTCAATCAAATTGATGATTTGTTGGAGGAGATTCGAAAAAGAAGAGCGAAAAATGAGCGCGTATTAGTTACTACATTAACCAAAAGAATGGCGGAAGAACTAGCCAAGTATTTTGCTAAAATGGGCGTTCGTTGTCGTTATATACACTCGGATATTGACACCCTTGAACGCGTAGAAATCATTCGAGATCTGCGATTGGGAAAGTTTGATGTATTGATTGGTGTTAACTTGTTGCGAGAAGGTCTAGATATACCTGAAGTTTCTCTTGTTGCCATTTTGGATGCGGATAAAGAAGGTTTCTTGAGAAACAAGCGAAGCATGATACAAACAGCGGGTAGAGCGGCGCGTAATTCCGAAGGATTTGTGATCATGTATGCAGATAAGACAACCAGAAGTATGCAGGAAACCATAGATGAAACAGAGCGCAGAAGAGAAAAGCAAATACAATATAATACTGAGCATGGAATCACACCTGAAACCGTTTTTAAGTCGCGGGAAGAAATAATTAAATCAGGTTCCGTTCTAGACTTTATGCAGACAGGTAAAAAAGAACTTATTACGGATGACTCATTTGCTGTTGCTGCAGAAAGTATAACTGAATACCAAAATGCTAAAGATTTGGAAAAACAAATGGATATTGTAGAAAAGGCTATGAAGAAAGCTGCCGGTCAAAAAGACTACCTGGAAGCTGCTCGCTTAAGAGATTTACTTTTCAATCTGAAAGCCATTTACGTAGAGAAATTCTAGATTTAATTAGTGATTTTAAATTCGGTTCGTCGATTCAATGCCCGTCCTTCCGGATTGTCAGAGCCATTGGGCAGATAATTAGGCGCTACAGGTTTGGTTTCCCCATGCCAATACATAGAAATTCTTGATTCATCAATTCCCTCATGAATAAGAAAGTTAACCGCAGCCTCACATCGTTCCTTACTGAGAGCCAAGTTAAATGCCGCGCTTCCTCTATTGTCCGTATGCGCAGAAACTTCAATCAATGATTTAGGATGTGAGTCTAAAAACTCAATAATCGAATGTAAAGTGGCTGGAGCTTCAGCAGTTAATTTCGATTCAGCAAACTCATAATAAATAACACCTAAAAAATCATCGGGTTCATTAATAAATAAATCAAAGAGCAAGCTATCAGAGAAAACAATTCCCTCTGTTGAGAATTCAATACTTGTGGCCTTAAAACCTTTTTCCTTGGCGATTAAACGATAGTCGCTACCTTCTGCTAAACGAAAAGCACCTCCATCTGCAATTAAGATAGAATCTACCATGCCCGTATTTAAATCCCCTAATATAAGTTGAGCACTTTTGCTCAGCAATCGCTCTGTTTCAGTTTCTATATAAACATTAGCTGAAACATATAAATCAATATGCGTTGAACGCAGTTCGAAAATATCGTCACAACAGGTCGGATTTGTTTCGGTTATTGTCCCCAAACGATTAGAAACCATAAAACCTAGCTCCTCCTTTTCATCAAGGATGAAATCATAGTCATCCACACTTGAGTTTACTGGAAGGCCCATGTTCACTGGCTCACTCCAGCCGTCATCTGTTCGCTGAACGGCAAAAACATCTAAACCACCAAAACCAATTTCTCCATCTGAGCTGTAATAAAGCGTATTCGAAGCAGAATGATAAAAGGGAGATGTTTCGTCAAATCGTGTATTTATGGGGTATCCAACATTTCTTGGGCGACCAAATGCACCCTGTTCATTCATATCGGCATACCAAATATCTGTTCCTCCACGCCCCTCTTCGCGATCAGAAGTAAAATACAAGCGAGTTGACCCATTCATATCGCTGACCAATTGTGGATGAGAAGATGAACTATTTTCTTGATTAATTCCTTCGGATAAGATTTCAGGCTTAGCCCAAATACCATCAATCAATTTACTTTGGTAGATAGCACAACGCTTTTCTAGTTGATTGACGAAAGTACACTTTACAAAATAAAGGGTTTTATTATCTGCGCTAAAACTCGGATTACAAATGTAGTCGTCATTCTCGCCTAGAAGTGATGAAAATTCTTGGGCAATCTCGTAATTCAATTCATCCAATTGAGCAACATAAAGCTTCGCCAAATGGTCATTGAATTCACTTGAATTCTTGCTTTTAATCTTAGAGTAAACCAACTCTTCTCCCCTCAATTCTGGCCCAAACTCAGCATATGGCCCATTGACATTATCTCCAGGATTTTTCACAGCGAAAAGAGGCTCCTCAATCGAATATTCCATAGCATACGTGCATCCTTTCGATGCGATTCT
>JAFMKE010000136.1 GCA_017853115.1 Verrucomicrobiota bacterium | reverse complement strand
GTTGAAGTGCCTGCCGATAAATATTGGGGAGCACAAACGCAACGCTCAACTCAAAATTTCAAAATCAATGAGGAAAATGATAAAATGCCTCTTGAAATCATCAAGGCTTTTGCTGTGCTAAAGAAAGCTGCTGCTTTGACCAACCATGAATTAGGAGTTTTGGACGAAAAGAAAGCGGAGCTTATTGGTGAAGTATGTGATGAGATTCTTGAAGGCAAATTAGACGATCAATTTCCTTTGGTGGTTTGGCAAACGGGAAGTGGCACCCAAAGTAATATGAACTGCAATGAGGTGATTGCCTATCGTGGACATGTATTAAATGGTGGTCAGCTTACGGATGAAAAGAAGTTTTTACATCCCAACGACGACGTGAATAAGTCGCAGTCAAGTAACGATACCTTTCCAACGGCTATGCATATTGCAGCCTACAGTATTTTAATGGAAGTAACAATTCCGGGTATAGTGGAATTGAGAGATTCTTTAAAAGCCAAGTCTGAAGCCTACATGGACGTGGTAAAGATTGGCCGTACACATTTTATGGATGCTACCCCTTTAACATTAGGACAAGAATTGTCGGGTTATGTTAGTCAATTAAACCATGGTTTGAGAGCCATTGAAAATTCCTTAGATCACTTGAGTGAATTGGCCTTGGGTGGTACAGCTGTAGGAACAGGAATCAATACACCAGAGGGATATGCTGATTTGGTGGCAGACTATATTGCCGATATAACAGGTCTGCCTTTCGTAAGTGCAGAAAACAAGTTTGAAGCTTTAGCTGCGCACGACGCTATTGTTGAAGCGCACGGAGCACTGAAAACAGTGGCTGTAAGTTTAATGAAGATAGGCAACGATATTCGCATGTTGTCATCAGGGCCAAGATGTGGGATTGGTGAGATTATTATTCCGGCAAACGAACCGGGGTCATCTATTATGCCAGGAAAAATAAATCCGACACAAAGCGAGGCAATGACTATGGTAGCAGCGCAAATTTTAGGCAATGACGTAGCGATTAATGTGGGCGGTTCAAACGGACATTTTGAGTTGAATGTATTCAAACCGATGATGATTGCCAATTTTATTCAATCCGCCCGATTGATAGGCGATGCGTGTGTTTCATTCAAAGACAATTGTATAGATGGTTTAGAACCGAATCAAGCAAGAATCACACAAAACCTAAACAATTCGTTAATGCTTGTTACTGCGCTGAATACGAAGATTGGCTATTACAAAGCCGCCGAGATTGCCGGCAAAGCGCATGTGGAGAACAAAACGTTGAAAGAAGTTGCTTTGGAGTTGGGCTATCTGACTAGCGAAGAGTTTGATGAATGGGTGGACCCAAGAAAAATGATTGGTAAAAGCTAATAAATTGTTCATGTTTATTGCCTAATTTTATGCTAAACTTTAAATACCAAATTCTATGAAAAAACTAATACTATTTCTTTCTCTCTTTTTGGGTCTCTCCGTTGCGGCCCAAACAACACTATTAAGTGAAGATTTTTCAGGCGGGGCACTTCCTGCGGGCTGGACAAACACGGGTACTGGCGGTGCCTGGACTTTTTCTTCTACCCCAGTCTTGAATCAAGTTCCTTTGGCAACAACAACCGTCGCTAATGGTTATGCTATTTTTAACTCTGATGCTCTTGGGAATGATGGTCTGGCGGAAAACGTAGACCTTATAACCGCGAGTTTTTCTTGTGCTGGAGAATCAGTGGTTTTGTTGAGCTTTGAAGATGTGTTTGCTCAATTTGCGACGAGTTCCGGCACGGTATCGGTAAGCGCAAATAATGGTCCATGGGTGGATGTTTATACTGTAGGACCAGGTATCCCTCAAAATGGTATCAACGGAAATCCTAACGTGGAGAACATAGATATCTCGGCAACAGCGGGTAATCAGGCAAATGTTAGACTTCGTTTTAAATACCAAGGTGATTGGGATTATTGGTGGGTTGTGGATGATATTCTCGTGTATGCTCCCGCATCGAATGATGCAGCTATAGTAGATGCAAACATTTCTGAATATACAGCTATACCTCTTTCACAGGTGACACCGATGACTCCGTCAGTTGAAGTATTAAATAACGGAGGATTGCCAATGACTGGAATTACTGTTACCACTACTATTATAGCTAATTCTACGAACACAACGGTTTATACGGCAACTATGACCCAAGCTAGTTTGGCACCGGGCCTGACGACTACCCTAACTGCAGCAAATTCTTTTACTCCGGCAGCGAATGATTTATACCTTGTTGAAAATATTGTTTCTATTAATGAAGCGGATGCGGTTGCTGCCAATGATACATTTGTAACGGGAGTATCTGTAGAAGACTCATTATATGCACGAGATTTCTTTTATTTGACTGGCAATGTAGCCTTTCTTGATGGACCGTGGTTTGTAGGTTCTGGAAATAATGGACAATTAGGAAATGTTTTTAGAGCGGAAGCTACGGCTGATTTAGTTTCAGTAACTGCTGTTTTTGGCGGCGGATTTGCCATAGGCGATCAATCACAAGCCAACTTATACGCCATGTCAGGAGGCGCACCTAGCACTCTCCTAGCTTCTTCAGCGGTACTTACTGTAACTGCCCAAGATACGCCGGTTATATTTTACGATTTTACCTTCCCTGCTAATACCAGTTTAACAGCTGGAAATGATTATTTTGTTTCTATCCAACAGAATGCGGCAAGTTCAGATAGATTTGGTTTATATTCTGCTGTAGAGCTGTTTACTCCGAATACTTCATTTCTTCAGATTAATGGTGGAACTTGGATAAGTATGGATACATCGGGTATAGGCAACCAAACCTTTATGGTTCGAGCAAATTTATATTCGCCACAAGCAGTAACATGCGCTATTAGCGATGTATCCGCAGGTACCCAAACGGTGTGTAACCCTGCCAATAACACCTATACGCAACAAGTGACTGTTACCTACGCTAATCCACCTGCCTCAGGTACTTTAGATGTAAATGGTCAGTCTTTCACCATTACATCTAGCCCTCAAACAGTTACCCTGACTGGCCTTAATGCTGATGGTCAGGCGGTTAACGTTAGCGCTGTGTTTTCTGCTGATGCTGCATGTACTTACACTGAAAATGCAGTGTTTACGGCTCCGGCAAACTGTACACCAGTTTGTGCGATTACAGACTTGGCACCGGGGAACCAAACACCGTGCGTAAATACAACAAACTTGTACACTCAGGAAGTTATTGTTACCTACTCGACAGCACCAACTACAGGCATGTTGAATGTAAATGGTCAAATGTTTGCTATTACTGGAAGTCCTCAGACGGTGACTTTAACAGGTTTGAACTCTGATGGTTTATCGGTAGATGTAATAGCTTTGTTTACAGCTAACGCAGCTTGTACATACTCAGAGAATAATGTGTTTACAGCTCCTGCTACTTGTTTATGTCCGACAATTTCAGTTAACGTGTCTTCAACAAGTAATTCTAATTGTACGACACCAAACGGAACTGTAACGGCTACAGCCTCAGGAGGAACAGCTCCTTACACGTACGTGTGGACACCTTCAGGAACTGGTGGTGCAAGCTTGTCTGGTCTTCCTTCGGGTACTTATACCGTAACGGTAACTGATGCTAATGGTTGTGCTGGTTCAGGAACAGGAAGTATTGGAAATACGGCAGGTGTAAATGCGGTAGTAGGCAATGTAGTGGATGCTTCTTGTAACTCCAGCGCTGATGGAACGATTACCATCAATGCTTCTGGAGGAACTCCTCCTATTACCTACACATGGAGTGATCAAGGATTCCCAAGCGCATTATTCTCTAGAAGTAATCTACCTGCGGGATCATACACAGTAGTTGTTCAAGATGCAGGTGGCTGTTTTGTCAATCTAGGCCCAATTACGGTGGATGCACCAGGTGCTTTAGTCGTTAGTCTTGCTGGGCAAACTAATGTTAGTTGTAATGGCGGAAATAATGGTACCATTGATATGAGTGTAAGTGGCGGAACGATGCCATATTCTTACACTTGGTCAAATAGCACAAGTACTTCACAGGATCTTTCTAACTTGGATGCAGGCACATATCAGTTGACTGTTACGGACGCCAATGCTTGTCCTTCGGTTGATGGTCCGCAAGTAAGTATTACTGAGCCTGCTCAAATTGCAGTTTCTTTAGTAAGTGCGAGTGATGTAACATGCACTGGCCCTGGTTCTATCGACGTAAGTGTAACGGGTGGAACACCGCCGTATACATACAACTGGGGTGGAAGTAATCCGTCAACAGAAGATCTTCCAAGTGTGGAAGCTGGATCTTATCAACTAACTGTTACGGATGCTAATAGCTGTTCGGTTACAGGTTCTGTGATTGACATAGCAGATGCGCCATCGGTTACCGCAACAGCAACAAGTACGGAAGAATCTACCGCGGGTGCAGCAGATGGAACAGCTACGGTGAGTGTAAATGGTGGTACTGCTCCGTATACTTATCTTTGGGATGATGCGAGCGCTCAAATGACAGCAACTGCCTCCGGTTTAAGTGCAGGCACTTATACTGTTGTCGTAACAGATGCTCAGGGATGTGCCGCAACCGCTACAGTAATTGTTGATTTAGGAAGTGGCATTCGTGAGTTAGCTTTGGCTGATTTGAGAATTTATCCAAATCCAACACAAAAAGAAGTTACAATAAGCTTTACATCGGCTACTGCCAAAGATTTTGAAGTGGCAATTTATAGTACGATTGGAAATGTAGTGCTTGCCGATCAAGTTTTGGCTTCTA
>JAFMKE010000135.1 GCA_017853115.1 Verrucomicrobiota bacterium | reverse complement strand
AAAAAACTTTAGCGCTTAATTTTTACGCTAAAGTTTTCAAATTAATTAAAGGGTTCTTATTGCTCTCTGGCTTCTAAGATTGGAAGATTAGCCTCGGTTGGAATATAGATCTTTTCGAGGTTTTCATTAGTTTCCATATTACGCACCCAAAGATATTTGATATACGCATCAGTCAACTTACCTGCCTCAATCTCAATTGCCTCAGCCATACCTTTAGCCCGTTCAACTTCAGCTTCAGCATTAAGTCGTTGAGCTTCTAGGTTTGCTTTAGCCTCTTCGATCATAATCTGTCGATCTTGTTCGGCTTCTGCTAGAGCAGCTTTACCTCGCATTTCTTGAGACCAGACTCGATAGTAAGGCATTCCAAACATATAGCCAGCAATGGCCATGGCAAGGGTAGTACCTCCGACTACCAAAAGGATATTAAATTGTTTGTTGTCCATAATAATAAATTATTGATTTTAAAAATTAGAGTTATATAATTGGATATTTGTCAGGGTGAGCTCGGAAGCACGCCTTTTCGATCATAAACTGTCGATCTTGTTCGGCTTCTGCTATTTTTTTCTATTATTAGAAACACGCCGTTCATGAACGGCATCAAAAATAGCACTAATGCCGATCGAAATAAGAGCAACTCCTATACCAATAGTAATCAATATACCCACATTGATAACAAGAGTAATATCATCAGTATTCATAGTTTATTTTTTAAATATTTTATTAAACAATTCTTTCAAATCATATGGAGCAATCTTGCAGAGCAGCTGGATATTTGTCAGGATGAGCTCGGAAGCCCGCCTTCTCGTGATATGCAAGAAGTTCTTTATTTGTAGCCTGCATATAAGCTACACGATTGTCGCTAAAGTGACCACACACAAGATCAAGGGCTCTATCCAGTGTACTAGTAATCGCCTCCGAAACCGCGGTTGGGATTATTCGAATCTCTCCGTTAAAGACAGATTTATACGCATATTCACCGATAATATAATTAATACCAGTTTCTGGATCTTCAGAGATACTTATACGGACACGATTTGGAATGATATCATCGATCTGCTTCTGGCAGGCCTTAATGGCATTGTCGTTATAATTCATTAGACAATTATTTTTTTAAGTTTTAGAAATTTTGAATGTGGTGTTGATTCAACAAGGTGCATACCTGTTCAGCAGCATCGGGTGTGTCGAGCGTAGCAACGTGGTAACGTTGATTCGTGTAGATTGAGGTTTTCACATAGACAGCATATCCGTCAATTGGGTCGCCGTCTTCTGAACAAGTCAACATAGTAACGTCTTTTACAGGTTGAACAAAATATTCCATTAGACAATTGTTTTTTGAGTTGGTGACTGATTAATGATTAACTTCACATAGCTAATATACAACAAATTTTTTAAAAATTACTATAATGCCTAAACTTTTTTCAAAAAAAGAGAGGATAATCAAATTGACTACCCTCTCCCGACAACTATTGGATATGTTCAGACTTAGTTAAGAATTGCACCAATTTGAGTGGTCTCCTTCAGTACGTTCTTAGCGAAGGGGCTTGGCATTTCATTAGACATATCAAAGTCTTTTCCAAGCAGCTGACCAGCGTCCACCATCAACTGTGTTTCATCACTCGGCTTAATACCAAACTCTGGCATAAGATCAGCAGCATGGGTAGCTACGTGAGTGATTCCATTAACGACTGACCATACAGATTGATCAGTCTTACAACGCTTCTTTTGCTCAATGCTCAACTCGTTTGGTTGAACACCAATGCCAGCATAGGCATCGTATTGGCTCTGAAGAGGGATCCAGTTGTCTGCGCGATCTCCTACATGTTTTTCAATCCAACGGTGTGCTCTTTCCATTTCGGCTAGAGATGCAGGTGTCTCGGAAGCCTTCTTTACGACATCGCCAAATCCAGTGGGAACGAATCCATTCTTGCGAAGGCCATTCAAATTCTGGAAGAAGGTTTCCATAGACTCTTGTTCTAGATTGTGGAGAGTAAAAGTATCCTCAGCCATTGAAGTGGTGCACCCATTTGCACACCAGAGTCGATTGACATATGGACTAATTTCAATACCCCCGAACGGTGAGTTCTTCATGGTAATACCAGTAGTAAAGATTTCATTGTCGATACCAATATCTACATGTGTATTCGGATGAATTGCATTAATGGTTACAGCACCCGTATCTGAGTTAGTAGACCAGTTTGCAATATTAAATCCATGATCACCGATGATACCATCAGTGATATCCAAGAAGCGCTCATTTGAAATCATATGAGTCGCGGTTTTTGAAAAGCCAACAACCTTTTTAGAAATCGGCGAAAGTACAATCGTGATCTCATTAAGATTATTAGCCATTGCATTCTTAATAGTGTTGATAAATCGTGCTTTAGCTTCAGCATTGAAAAGAGATTCAAACTGCTTGGCAAAGGTCTTAGACATACCAATAATACGCATAAGCTGAGTAAACGCTTTAGGGTCCATTTCGACATAGTGTCCCTGATATGAGATTACACTCTCAGAGATAATATCGATGTCGCGAACCGGAACTGATTTACGAACAGTTTGTGCATTCATTGTCTCAGCGCGCCGTGAAGCAACTACTTCACTAGAAAGAGTATGTGTTTGTTTCATGTTGATGGTGTGATTTACTGTATTTATATTTGGATTAATCAAAATGTTTCATGAGTTCTTTTTTAAACTCATCTTTATTTATTTCAATTGGTTCATAGAACAAAACCTTATGCTCAAGATATTCAAATAACGCAGTATCATTAGAATACGTCTTAAGTATATTTTTACAAGCCTTAATAAGATCCTCGGTTCCTATATAGGTTAAGAATTCAGTATCGACTTCAACCTTGAAGATCTGGCGTCCTTTTGGACGGAAGGCTGGTTCATCTTTCTCAGCGAGATTGTAATTCTCGTAGTATTGGGCTTCTATTTGAAGAAGAGCCTTCATTATGCGTTTTCGTTAGCTGCTTGGTAAGCCTCGTATTGCTTGGTGCCATACTTAGGCCTGTGACTGACATGGAGGTATTTAGTTCCAAACTCAATACCAGTGACAGGATCTTTAATACCACTATCGTGATTATATTCATAGATATCTTCCATACTGTTGAATCGACCTGTAGAGAATACAGCATCAAGTTCATTGCGGACATTCTCGTAAACCTTATCGGTAACCTCAAGAGGGCTCAAGTAGACATCAACCGCATCACCACCGCTGAAAGAACTTGTAGACAATTGAAAGGGAACACCAGGGAAGCGATGCTTCATATACTGACGAACACATTGGCCTACACCGCCCATTGTACGATAAGTAGGTTCACCATCTCGGTTAGCACCAACAGTGATGTTCTTAAACTCGAGACCGAATGACTCGAAATTGATTTTGGTAGTGTTTTGTTTCATGAGAAAACTGATTTAACTGAATTGAATTAATTTGTTTAACTGATTAACCTTACATAGCTAATATACAACAGTATTTTTAAACATGAAAATTTAAAATGCTAAAATTACTGTTTAATCACCACAAATTTGTTTAATTTTTTGGATTAGCGGTATCTATGACCACCGAGAACAGAAGCAGGGAATTTAAAGGTCTTGCCACTAGAAACACTCTTGGCCAAAACTGGGTATTTTTTGCTTCGTGGCAACATACCTACGATTTTGTAAGTTTCATCACGAAATTCAAATTCATCACCAACTTTGTAGTCAGTAATTCCAAAGCTAAAAGCATAACGATCAAAGTCAGAGGCCTCTTTACTCATCACTGTACCATCTTTTGAAATGGTAGAGACACTAATCTTAGTAGTGAAATTTGTTGGTGAAAAACTAGCGCTTCCAACTTTAATATTAACACCATATTGATTTGCAACTTTAGCCAATGCACTTTCGATATCATTGACAATTGAAATAACCGTTGAACGGTCAAAAGAATTAATAGATTTACTCATGAGAGAATTGATTTGTTTAACTGATTAACTTTACATAGCTAATATACAACAGGATTTTTAAATATGAAAATTTAAAATGTTAAAAATTGTTAAAATTACCGTTCCATAACTACAAAGTGACCAAAGTAATGATCAAAAACTGACAGAAGATTCTCGTAATCAGACTGCCGCATCTCATTGCAAATGGCTTGAGGATCGTAGCCTGCCTCAGCACCTCCAAGCTGCTCAGCAAATCGCTTAGCATATCCGAGCAGGACAAAAGCGTTACCTTCAGGACCTGTAAGATCTATGACAATTTCGGTTGCTTCTTCTTTTTTTCGAAACATGATTATTTGTTTTTTTCGTTTTCAATTACCTTATCAACTTCAGCAGTCAAAAGCCGCGAAATGTCTCTCTTATCACCGACGATTTCAATTAACTGCATAAGAATACCGATATTACCCTCTTGGATTGCTGCCTTAATAAGCATATCTTGTGCAGAGGGATGCATTGAAAGAATGTGTTTTTTAATATCAATCATGATATTGTTTTTAAATTGTTTAACTGATTAACATTACATAGCTAATATACAACAGGATTTTTAAACATGAAAATTTAAAATGTTAAAAATCATTAAAAGTTACAAACAATGTAAATAGCAATATTTTTAAAAAAAATATATGTAAGTCGGAGTATACTTGCTCCCGACGAAAGCGCCGTTAGTATCTCTATAGCTAATATACAAATTTTTTTTGAATTTGAATCAAAAATATGTAATTTTAACATTTTTTTAACATTTGAAATATCATAGGATTATAATAAGTCCCCGAAAGCATACCAAATGTTAAAAATAGTTAAAATTTAAAAAAGTATATGAACATTAAGATTTTTTTTGTATATTAGCACTGTAATGTTAATCA
>JAFMKE010000022.1 GCA_017853115.1 Verrucomicrobiota bacterium | reverse complement strand
GAGTTGTTAATCTCAGGGCGTATATAGTCATTTTTATCAGCGATTAAGGCAAAAGAGAGTAGGCAATCTATTTGGGCGAGAAGTTGGCCGTTTAACTGGATGGGTTGAATATAACTGCGTAAATAGTGCACTAAATCGTCGTACAACTTAGCTTCTAAGGCTTGAATTTTATCTTGGGCGCCCAAGATTTTTTCTTCGTACTCTTTTAATTCTTCTGTGATATATCGTTCAGCAGCTGTTAAGGTTTGTTTGCGTATCCAGGTTTCTGGTACGCGGTCCTTGTGCGTATTACGCACTTCAAGGTAGTACCCAAACACGTTGTTGAATCCAATTTTAAGTGATGTTATTCCTGTTTTTTCTGCTTCTCGTTGCTGAATAGATAGCAGGTAATCTTTCCCCTTACTTGAAATTGCTCGAAGCTCATCAAGTTCCTCATTCACACCAGTTTTGATTGTTGGGCTTTTGTGCAGTTGAACGGGCGCTTCGTCTTCTAGTTCCTTGCTCAATTTTTCTATCAGCACTGGACATGGATTTAGCTGATCAGCAAACTTTACCATAGCATCAATCTCACTTTTGAGCATAAGCTCTTGGATCGGTTTAATGGCGGTAAGGGCTCGTTTTATCTGGACAACTTCTCGAGGTGTAATTTTACCTGAAGGCACTTTAGCAATCATTCTTTCAATGTCACCTATGTTTTTTAACTCCAGGATAAGTGTTTCTCTAACCGCTTTATCATGAATTAAATATTCAACGATGTCTTGCCTCTCCTTGATTTGTTCAATTTCTACCAGTGGCATGAGTATCCACTTTTTAAGTAAACGCGCACCCATTGGACTAACCGTGTAGTCCAAAACATCCGCCAATGTTTTCGCATCGTGGTGATGGCTGGTTATCAGCTCTAGGTTTTGCATACTGAATCTATCCATCCAAACATGGCTGTCGGCTGTCAAGCGCGATAAAGTATTGAGTTGTTGGATGTCTTTCAACTGGTTGTCAGCGAAATAATGCAAGGCGGCACCTGCTGCTATAATGATTTCTGGCGATTTATGAATGCCGAATCCTTTGAGCGAATTGACTTCGAAATGTTTTTCAATGGTTTCAGTACCATAATCTTCCGTATACAACCAATCGTCTAAACGGTAGTGGTAATAGCGTTCACCAAAACTTTCTAGATAAGTATTCTCCTGGTTTTTAGCGATTAGCACTTCTGAAGGTTGAAAACTCTGCAGGAGTTTTTCAATAAAAGCATCATGACCTTCCGCTACATAAAACTCGCCGGTAGATATATCAATGAAGGCAATTCCGTGAATGGTTTTTCCTAATCGAAGCGATGCTAGGAAGTTGTTTTTGCCCGTATCCAAGATATTGTCGTTCAGGGCTACACCGGGTGTAATTAGCTCTGTAACACCACGTTTTACGATTTTCTTTTCTTTTGAGGGTTTTTCGAGTTGATCACAAATAGCTACTCGATAACCCGCTCGAACCAATTTGGGGAGATAAGTGTCTAAGCTATGATGAGGAAATCCGGCCAGTTCAATTTCCGAGGCTGAACCATTATGCCTTTTAGTCAAAATGATGCCAAGCACTTTGGCAGCCGCTACAGCATCCTCTCCAAAAGTTTCGTAGAAGTCCCCTACGCGAAACAACAATATGGCATCCTGATGCTTTGATTTGATTGCATAGTATTGCTTCATTAAGGGTGTAGGAGCTTTTTTACTTGTTGACATGTAGTTTTTGCTATTTGAGCTAAACAAAATTAACAATATCGCTATGTTTGCAGTGTATTTGCATTCACAATCTTTTCACCATCTTTCCACATGAGCAGAAAAATACCTAATGAAGAATTAGATCGTTTAAGTGTCGAAGAATTCAAGTCGAGTAAAAAGACTCCTGTGCTTGTCATTCTCGATAATATTCGAAGTCTAAACAACATTGGTGCGGTATTTCGCACTTGCGATGCCTTTGCAATTGAGAAAATTTATTTATGCGGAATAACTGCTCAGCCTCCCCATCGCGATATTCGAAAAACAGCGCTTGGAGCAACAGAAACCGTGGAGTGGGCCTATAAGGAATCGACACTCGAGCTGGTGGAAGAATTGAAAGAAAAAGGTGTTCATGTACTTGCAATAGAGCAGGTGGAGGGAAGTATTTCTTTGCAAGATTTCCAGTTAACTGATCACCAAAAACTGGCCATTGTATTTGGTAATGAAGTAGAGGGCGTTCAGCAAGCTGTGGTGGATGCGTGTGACGATAGTTTGGAAATTCCTCAATTGGGCACAAAACACAGTTTGAATATTTCGGTAAGCGCTGGGGTAGTTTTATGGGAGCTATTTAAGCAGCATCAATCCAAGTAGCTTTACTACTCAACATCCTCACCTTTTTCTTCCCTAAAATCTTTCAACTCTTCAATGCCGGCATAGATAGCATCTTGGGTTAGTTTCCTAATTTTCTTAAGGTTCTTTTCTGAGCTGTCACCTTTTAAGGATGCCGTCTCGATAGCTTCCCCAAATTTGTAATAAAGCTTCTTTCTTTTTGGAATAAAAGAGCCCTTGGCACCTTTGATTATTGGAGGAATGATATCTCCCCCTTTGAAATACTTATCCAGTATGCCTTCTTTCTTGAGCCATGAGCCAAATTTCGATTCTTTAAAATCTTTTTTATCTGCTACAATATCATACAATTCATCTCCTCCTAAAGAGGCAATTGGAATGATAGGGTAGCCCTGTTCAATAGCTAAGCGAACAAAACCAAAACGGTTTTTCCAATCGAGCTGATAGGCATTATCCTTCGTTTTACAAATCTCATTCGCGCCACCAGGAAAAACCAAAATATGCTGCTTTTGCTCCATCAATTCAATTGCATGTTCAGGACTGGCTGTAACCGCGCCGAGGTCGGTCATAATACTACGCCATAGGGGTAAGGATAAGTGCATGTTGTCTACGAGCACGCGCAGGTAAATATTCTTTTCTTCGTAGATTTTGGGAATATATAGAGGACCGTCTGTTAACCCAAGCAGGGTGTGGTTAGAAACATAGATGGCTGGTTTGTTTTCTGAAAGGTTTGAAAGTCCGAGATATTCAGGTTGAAAATACCACCGGGCAAAGCCAGCTAAGAAATGTATAATATTCTTTGGTGGTGGAGAATAGTTATCATTGGTATTTAAATATTTGGACATAAAATCGCTCGGTTTAAACAAAACTAAAAAATTATTCATTCAATTGGAAGTTTAAATATGGAAGAGTGGGGTGTAAGCAATTTGCTAAAAAGAAGTAATGTGGATAATCGATACCTCACTTTTTTATATTCGTTACATTTGTTAAACAAAAGAAAGCAAATGAAAAAATTTGATGAACCTCAAGCTTTAAGCGATGTAGCCCTCTTTCACGACACCTTTAATGCGCCAATTCTAGACTCGCCTCAAATTCCTAGCGCTGATCGATGCGCCTTGCGGGTTGCGCTTTTGCAAGAAGAGCTGAATGAGTTAAAAGAAGCTATAGAAGACAAAGATATCGTGGAGATTGCAGATGCACTTGCTGATATACAATATGTTTTATCTGGTGCGGTATTAGAATTTGGTTTGGGGCATAAATTCAAAGCTTTGTTTGATGAAGTTCAGCGAAGCAATATGAGTAAAGCATGCGCTTCACTTCAGGAAGCAGAAGCAACTCAAGAAGCGTATTCCAAGAAAGATGGAACCTCATCTTTCATCGAGCAAAAGGAGGGTAAATTTTTAGTTTATCGGGAAGGAGATAATAAAGTACTTAAATCAGTGAATTATTCACCGGCGAACCTAAGTAAGCTTCTCACATCTTAGGTATATATTTTTATTTCTTCGTGCTTGGGTTGATCAAGATAAGAATACCAATAAATTTAGCAGTAAATTTCAACTGGATTGTCAAATACTACGGTTATGAGATGCGCTTGGATAGTTAGTTTTTTATGTAGTATTGGAAGTTTGTTGTCCGTTCAAGGTCAAGTTTCAATTCGCTCGAAGATACAAGCAGATTTTACTGATTCAATTTCCCGTTTTGAACTGCAGCAATCCTTCGACTTTGCTGTGATGGATAGTATATATCGAATAAACGACTACAATCCAATTTTTCATCGAGGACTACGGACTGCCTATTTCGCTTATTTACAAGAATGTTCTTTGCTTGGTTTTAAGTTGGATGACTATAATTACAAGGATCTAGTAGCCCTGCATAATGAGCGAAGTATGGAAGCCAATGTACGTTTTGATTATCAAATGGTAAAATCATACCTTAAACTTCTGGATGACATCAAGAATGGTTTGCTAAAAAGTGAATTAACTCGTGGCCAGGATATTCATTTTTCGCTCGAACCTATTGATGCTTTTGCTGAACTTCAAGGTTTGTTAAACTCATCTACAATAAGTCAACTCAAAATGGCCGAACCAAGATGTGAGTCATATCGCGCAGGAAAAGAGTTGCTTCTCGCTATTCAAGAAAAATCCGGTGAGTTTGGTACAGACCTGATTTGGGCTGATTCTTTGCGCTTGGGTGATCGGGATAGTTCAGTAATATCATTGAAAAAACGCCTTTGGGTGTTGGGTGACTTTGCGAATATTCAAAAATCAAGGTCATTAATTTTTGATAAGGATTTGGAAGTGGCAATAAAGAGATTTCAGGAAAGGCACTTGCTACCTGTTACCGGGATTTTAGACAATCAAACTACAGTTTTGCTCAATAAGCCAATGGAAGATGTCATTAATGAGTTGCAGTTGAATCTTGAACGTTGGCGTTGGTTGCCCAATCATTTGGGGGCATATTATACTTTCGTTAATATACCGGCTTTTGAAATGGATTTCGTGCAAAATGATTCCCTTCTATTACGCCAAAATGTAGTTTGCGGTAAAGAGAGTAGAAGCACGCCCTCCTTCAACAGTACTATGGCATATTTGGTCATCAATCCTACTTGGACGATTCCTCCGACCATTTTAAAGAACGATGTATTACCTGCATTTAAAAAGAATAGCAACTACCTACTGAATAAAAATATTAAGGTGTATGATGTGGGATTGGGAAGGTATATTGAAGTGGAGGAGATGAATAGGGAGAATTTAAACCAATATAGATATGTGCAAAGTCCTGGTTTAACCAACTCTTTAGGAGTTATTAAATTTGTTTTCTCCAATGAATATTACATTTTTATGCATGACACGCCACACAAGGAATTGTTTAATCATAGCTCAAGGGCATATAGTTCCGGATGTATTCGACTCGCTCAGCCACGAGAATTTGCGGCGCTCTTGCTATTAAGTAATAGTGAGGTTATGAATATCGCTAAAATTGATTCTGTTGTGTCTTTGCAGCAAACTACCACTGTTTCACTGAAACAAAAACCATCAGTGTATATTCATTATTTAACCCAGGATTACAAAAATGGAATGTGGTATACTTATCCTGATATATATGGATACAACAATAGGCAACTAGCCGCACTAAGAAGTCAGAAGCAGTAAGTAGGCATTATTTCAACCAATCACTTGCTGTGAGATAGTCGTCATTGTTTTTATAGATAAACAAGCAAGAACCATTCTGAATACTGCTTATTAGCTTATTACAGATGTTTTGTGGAACCGCAGGACAGCCCAAACTTCTTCCTAGGCGACCATGGTTTTTTATGAACTGCTCGCTCACATAATCAGCTCCATGAATAACTATTCCTCGATCAAAGGCAGCATCATTGATATTTTCCTCTAAACCATATAATTTCAATGAATTACCGTGTTTGCCATTGTACGTGTAGGCAGTGAGATAAAAACCTAAACTGCTTTGAAAAGAACCAGAAGAATTTGAAAAAGATTGGGCAATTTCTTGACCACTGTTACGCCCATGCGCTACTAAAGTATGATAAATTAACTCTTTTTTCTCCATATCAATAACCCATAAACGCTTTTCATTTGCAGAGCGATTAAAATCAATGATACTCAGTTTTGGGTTTTTAATTTTCCCTTTAAGAACTAGCTTTTCATACCCTTGAAGAGCCAGGGCAAAAGCGTGAATATCAGGCATGTCTTCTCCGAAATCAATGCTGTAATATGCTAGTCTAGTTTCTGCTGTTATAGCAGGGCTTGTTTTGGCAGAGATGCTTAAGACATTGATTAGGCTTAACAGAAAAAAGAGTAAAGTTTTCATATTTCCAAGGAGATAATGCAAAAATAAAAAAAATCAATTCTGGTCCAATTTATTGGTGTAGTAATTAGGCTTTTATTTTTTTGAATACGTGAACATTATCCATAATATTATCCTATACTCGATTTTTGATACAACTTTCTTTAGTTTTGCGGTAAATTCATTCAATAAATGGCAAAAAGAAACACCCGAATCAAAGGGCACCTTTTATACAATGCACTGCCGCATGTCTGGAAGCAATTGAAGAAGGAGAATGAAATTAAAGGAGTTTACAAAAAGAAAGCAGCTTATATCTCATTAATGTGCTTGTATGTCATGCGTCCTTTAGTTGCTCTGCAAAACCTACTATTTCGCAAACGAATTCTAGCAGAGGACTTATCGGAAAAGCAACCTATTTTTATTTTAGGTCACTGGCGAAGTGGCACGACCCATTTGCATTACTTGTTCCATAAAGATCCTCAGTTTGGGACGCTAAGCAACTATCAGAGTTTTTTGTTTAATATCGCTATGTTAAGTAAATCGTGGTTGAAGTTTTTATTGTCCCCCTTGATGCCTGAGACACGTCCGCAAGATAATGTTAAGGTCGATACCGACTTGCCTGCGGAAGAAGAGCAGCCATTAAGTGTGATGAGCATGCGAACGGGGTTTCACACTTGGAGCTTTCCGAGCAATCGTTCATATTTCGATAAGTATAATACATTTTCTGGGATAACGTCAGAAGAGAAGATGGCTTGGCAGCAGGATTATCAATTCGTTTTAAAGAACATCAGTTACTTTAACGACGGTAAACGCCTTGTGCTTAAAAACCCTCATAATACCTCGCGAGTTAAGGAACTGCTGGAGTTGTATCCGAATGCGAAATTTGTATTTATTCATCGCAATCCATACGATGTGTTTGTCTCTACTCGTCATTTGATGTTTAGGGCGGTAAGAGCGCAGTTTCTTGAGTTTGTATCCCATCAGGAGATAGAAGATATGATATTGTACTACTTTGAAAAGACGATGAAAAAGTACATTGCCGAGAAAAACCTAATTCCGAAAGAAAACCTTGTAGAAGTAAGCTTTGATGACATGGAGAAAGATTCATACGGACAAATTGAAAATATGTATGATAAGCTCGATTTGCCCAACTTTGATCAGGCCAAGCCCTTTATTGAAGAATATTTGAATTCAGTAAAAAATTACAAAAAGAATAAGTTCAGAAACCTTCGACCTGATGTGCAAGAACGCATCAATAAGGAATGGAAATTTGCTTTCGACGAATGGGGGTATTCCATCGAAGAGTTGTCCGTAAAATCCTAGTTATTTTTCTAGAAAGCCAATGAGTGTTGGGTAATTGTTTTTTGCAATGTAATCGAAGCGCTTGTCATAGGTAACTGGATTAATCGCCAAAATAGAGCAGGAGAAGATATGGGAGGCGATGTGAAATTTTCATAAACTAATGATAAATCTTTATCACCTTAAATAATTACTTTACGAGGCATTTGAGTTATATTTGCTGACCATGAGCCCACGCATCATTTTAGATACTGCTCGTTTCCACATAGTCATTGATCGACTGTGCCATCAATTGATTGAAAATCACAAAGACTTTACTGATACGGTAATTATTGGAGTTCAACCCAGAGGAATCTATTTGGCAGAGCGCATAGTTAGGCGAATAGCTGCGATAAAAAAGGGTTTAAATATTCCTTCGGGAAAGTTGGATATAACCTTTTATCGAGATGATTTTCGCACGACTAAGTCTCCTTTGAAAGCCAATCAAACAGTAATAAATTTTTCTTTGGAGGGGAAGAATATCATTTTGGTTGACGATGTATTGTATACCGGCAGAACAATACGTTCAGCATTAGATGCCTTACTTGATTTCGGGCGACCTGCAGATGTGGAATTGTTAGTATTAATTGATCGTCGTTTGCATCGTCATTTACCGATTCAAGCGAAATATATCGGGAAAACAATTGATTCAATTAACGATGAAAAAGTTTTGGTAGAATGGCAGGAACAGGGCGAAGAAGATAAGGTTTGGTTAGTTCATAAGATAAATCCTGAGCGCTCATGAGTTTATTAAGTCAAAAGCATTTATTAGGGATACAGGATATAACAACGCAAGATATCCAGTTGATTTTCGAAACGGCCAAGCAATTCAAAGAGGTCATTAACCGGCCCATTAAAAAGGTTCCTTCTTTAAGAGATATTACGATTGCCAATTTATTTTTTGAAAATTCGACTAGAACGCGTATTTCTTTCGAACTGGCTGAGAAACGCTTATCTGCGGATGTAATTAATTTTTCTGCGGCTTCATCATCAACGAAGAAAGGTGAAACCTTGATTGACACGGTTAATAATATATTGGCCATGAAGGTCGATATGATTGTTATGCGTCATCCCAATCCTGGCGCACATCAGTTGTTGGCCAAGCATATTGATGCCCAAATTGTAAATGCAGGGGACGGGACGCATGAACACCCTACACAAGCCTTGCTCGATGCGTTTAGTATGCAGGAAAAGCTCGGTGACTTGCGAGGGAAGAAGGTTTTGATTTGCGGGGATATCAAACATAGTCGTGTTGCACTATCGAATATTTTTTGTTTGCAAAAACTCGGAGCGAAAGTTAGGGTTTGTGGTCCGCCAACACTTATTCCGAAATTCATTGAAAATCTTGGTGTTGAGGTTTCGTACGATATAAAAGAAAGTCTGCAGTGGTGTGATGTTGCGAATGTATTGCGTATACAGTTAGAGCGTCAAGATATTAAATATATTCCAAGCCTTAGAGAGTATAGTATGGCATTCGGTTTAAACAAGCAGCTTCTTGATTCATTGAAAAAAGAGATTGTTATTATGCACCCGGGTCCGATGAACAGGGGAGTAGAGATTGACAGTGACGTAGCTGATTCAAAACATGCGATTATTCTGCAGCAGGTAGAAAATGGTGTGGCTATTCGAATGGCTGTCCTTTATTTGTTGGCAGGTAAGAAAGAGTAGTTTTTCTAATACTCGATAAATTTTTTCCTTTGAGAATATTACAAGTTTGTAAAAAATCCCCGACTCCTCAAAAAGATGGTGAATCGATTGCTATCCATCAGATGACACGGGCACTGCAAACTCAGGGACATCAAGTAGATGTGCTGGCTATGCTTACCGCCAAGCATCCTGAAAAAGATGAAAAGACAGAGTGGCCAAGTGTTGGTTACTCCTATGTTAAAGTAGAAGCTAAAGTAAGCGCTATGGGTGCCCTAAAAAGTGTTTTTACGCCAATTCCCTATATTGTTGAACGTTTTGTAAACGATATCTTTTCAAGCACTTTAGTAGATAAACTTGAAGGTGTAAAATATGATCTCATTCTGCTCGAGGGAGTATTTTTAGGTGTTTATTTTGATATTTGTCGCAAGTATAGCAAGGCCAAGATAGTTTTGCGGGCACACAATATAGAACACCTTATTTGGAAGAGACATATGGCTGAATTGTCCAAAGGGCTTAAACGATGGTATCTCCAATACATCATGCTACCTCAGTTTGAAATGTATGAAAAAGAACTAATTAAAAAGACCGATGGGATTATTGCTATCTCCCCGGTTGATTTAGCTTTTTTTGCTAAAGAAACTGAGCGTCCAATGACTAGTATTCCTGTTGCTGCAAATCTCAAGCACGATGGTGGGGAGAAAATTTCAGGTAAGTTTGCTATTGGGTTCTTAGGGGCGCTAGACTGGCAGCCCAATTTTCTTGGTCTACGCTGGTTTTTAGATGAGGTTTGGTGCAAATTTGCAGTTGGTAAAGATGTTGTTTTACAAGTGGCAGGCAGAAACTTTCCGGATGAAATATATACCTGGTCTTTGAACCAGGTTGAATTACTAGGCGAAATTGAAGATGCTGAAGATTTTATTATCAACCAGCGGATAATTATAGTTCCGGTCTTTAGTGGAAGCGGTATGCGCGTGAAAGTCATTGAGGCTATGAGTATGGGGAAATGTGTTCTGAGCACAAGCGTGGGTGCAGAAGGCATTGAGGTGCGCAATGGAGAGGATATTTTATTGGCTGATTCTCCAGAACAATGGCTAGGCCTACTCGAAGATTTATGGCTAAATCAAGAGAAATTAAAGGCTATCGGGGACAGGGCAAAAGAAAATGTGCGCAGTACTTATTCACCTGATATACTGGCTGGTAAGTTACAATCCTTTATTTTAGCCCTATGATGAATCTGTTAAGCATTATATTGGCTATCAGTTTGCTTTTGATAAGTTATACCTATCTTATCTATCCTTGGATAATTTCGCTGCTTGCAAAAGGCAAGCAACTCCCAGACAAGAGGTATACTTTTGAAGAATTGCCTAATATTGCGATTGTATTCGCAGCCTATAACGAGGAAAAGGTAATCGTAAAGAAGCTTAAGAATTTTGATGCCATTGATTACCCTTCTGAAAAGCTTGCCATTCATCTTGGCCTAGACCATCCTGATGATAGCACCGCTCAATTGATTCAAGAGAATTTACCGAGTAGATTTCCTTTGCAGGTGCATCATTTCATGAAGCGGGGCGGTAAAGCCAATGTGTTAAACAAAATATTCAATGAAAAAATAGAATTGGCTGATTATGATGTAATTATAATGATGGATGCCAATATAATTTTAAAGGATGATTGTCTTTTGGAGTTAGTCAAATATTTCAAAGATCCTCAAGTCGGCCTGGTTGGGGCAGTTATCAAAAACACTATTGATGGCGCGGGTGAAATTGCTCAACAAGAGCAGTTCTACATTTCTAAAGAAAGTGACATTAAGGTTAATGAGGGTTTGGCTTTTGGTGCGACGATTGGTGCTTTTGGTGCATGCTATGCGATTAGGTCAGCTTACATCAAGAACATTCCATCCAATTTCCTGATGGAAGATTTTTATTTGAGTCTTCATGTGTTTGAACATGGAGCTCGTTGTATCACAAATCCTTATGCTGTAGTTTTTGAAGATTTGCCAGGAAGCATAAATGAAGAGTTTAAAAGAAAGAGAAGAATTTCAACTGGAAATTTCCAAAACCTTAAGGCATATATACACTTGCTTTGGTCGAATACGTGGCCAGTCGGTTTTGCCTTCTTTTCTCATAAAGTGCTCCGGTGGTTTACTCCGTTTTTGTTGTTAGCGTCAATTGTTGCCTCTTTCTTGCTCTTCGTTTTATATCCATCAATTCAAATTTATCAAATGGTCTTCGTATTGATGATTGTAAATATTTTTTTACCGCTTATTGATTTGGTTTTGAAGGCCATGAATATTAGCGTAAATTTGTTGCGTCTTCATCGATACTTCTTAAGTATGAACATTGCTATGTTTTTAGGGTTTATCGATTGGGTGCGAGGGGTTAAAACAAATATTTGGAAACCTACAGAGAGATTATGAGTGAAATACGGTTGAATACCATTGAAGAAGCCTTAGAAGATATTCGTAAGGGAAAGGTAATTATTGTGGTGGATGATGAAGATCGGGAAAATGAGGGCGACTTTGTTACGGCTGCTCGAAATGTGACGCCCGAGGTAGTGAATTTTATGGCCAAAGAGGGTCGTGGTTTGATTTGTACACCTTTAACTGAAGCGCGGTGCGAGGAATTGGGTTTGGATTTAATGGTGGGAAAAAATACGGTATTGCACCAAACGCAGTTCACCGTGAGCGTCGATTTGATTGGTAAAGGATGTACCACTGGTATATCTGTGCAAGACAGGGCTAAAACTATTCAAGCACTTATTGATCCAACAACTCGTCCAGAAGAATTGGGTAAGCCAGGTCATATTTTTCCTTTAAAAGCACGTGAGGGTGGTGTATTACGTCGAGCAGGACATACAGAAGCAGCGATTGATTTGGCTCGTTTGGCTGGATTTGAGCCGGCGGGTGTTTTGGTAGAAATATTGAATGAGGACGGTAGTATGGCTCGTCTACCTGATTTAATGGTGGTGGCGAAAAAGCATGATTTGAAAATTATTTCTATTGAAGATTTAATCGAATACCGCGTAAAACACGAAAGTCTTATTAGAGAAGAGGTTAAAATTAAGATGCCGACTAAACATGGAAATTTTGATTTAACTGCATTTACCCAAACTAATACTGGCGACTTGCATTTTGCTTTAACGAAAGGTGAATGGAAAGAAGGAGAGCCTGTATTAACCCGTGTCCATTCATCTTGTTTAACTGGCGATTTATTGGATTCCTTGCGCTGTGATTGTGGCGATCAATTAGCTGCGTCATTAGCTATGATTGAGCGAGAAGGTAAGGGGCTTCTTTTATACATGCAGCAAGAGGGAAGAGGGATTGGTTTGTTGAATAAACTGAAGGCGTATAAACTGCAAGAGGAGGGATTGGACACTTATGAAGCTAACGAGAAGCTCGGGTTTGAAATGGATCAACGCGATTATGGGGTTGGAGCACAAATTCTAAGAAAATTAGGAGCTACAAAGTTGCGTTTGATGTCAAATAATCCGAAAAAACGTGTCGGTTTGATAGGATACGGAATTGAAATTGTGGAGAATGTTTCCATCGAGGTTTGTGCCAATCCAAGCAACGAAAAATACCTGCTCACAAAGAAAGAAAAGGGGGGGCATGAAATCCTCAAAAATAAATAATCTCCAACAAGAAATTATTGTTATCGGAAGTGGTGTTGCAGGTTTAGCTAGTGCCTGCCGTATGGCCGCTGAAGGGAATTCAGTACTTGTCTTAGAATCCGCTTCTACCTATGGTGGTAAGATAGGAGAGTATACTAAAGACGGTTTTCGTTTTGATAAAGGTCCTTCATTGTTTACTCTTCCTGAAATTTTGGATGAGTTATTCCTAGATTGTGGCAAGAATCCTCGGGATTACTACAATTATCTTCAATTGCCTATTGTTACAAAATACTTTTTTCCAGATGGTAGCGAGCTTAATGCCTATGCAAATCTCGATGCGTTTAAAAAAGAATTAGTTGATAAGCTTGATGAAAAAGCGGATAAACTTGATGCTTTTTTTAGTCAAATAGAAAAGGTATATGAATTTGTGTATCCTGTTTTCTTAGCTAATCCATTGAAAGAATTTTATAAAAATATCAAGGGTTCTTGGTGGGATAACCTAAAGATTCTACTGAAAATGGAGGCGCATAGGAGTTTGCATAGTAGCAATAATGCTTGGTTTGAGCATGAAAAGACCGTTCAGCTTTTTGATCGCTTTGCAACTTACAATGGCTCAAATCCATACAAAGCGCCAGCTACGTTAAATGTCATTCCACATTTAGAACATCAATTGGGCGCATATTATGTGCAAGGAGGAATGAGGAAAGTTGTTGATTCTCTCTACAATTTGGCTTTAGATTTGGGAGTGCGTTTTGAATTTAATCAGTCAGTAGAAAACATAGCCATTAAAAATGGCTTAGCCACGGGAGTTGATACCAAAATTCAGCAATATCAAGGAAGTAAGGTGTTCTGTAATATGGATGTGAATATGGCCTATCCGAAGTTGCTGGCGGAACAGAAGCAACCTCGACTGACCTTGAAACAGGAAAAGTCAACAAGTGCTTTAGTGTTTTATTGGGGAATGCAAATTACTGATAGTCCTTTGGATGTCCATAATGTTATTTTTAGTGGGGATTATAAGGAGGAGTTCGCTTGCTTAGAAAAAGGAGTATTAAGTGATGATCCTACGGTATATATATACATTAGTTCTAAAGTTGATGGCAAGGATGCTCCAGCGAATCATGAAAATTGGTTTGTTATGATCAACGTGCCTCCGGATAGTGGACAAGATTGGACTTCCCTAAAAGAAAAAGCGAGAAAGAACATACTGAAAAAACTAGCGCATCAGCTTGGGGATTCGCTTGAGGATAAGATATTGTTTGAAGAAATTCTCGACCCCATAAAAATAGAACGAGAAACCTCGTCCTTTGGTGGAGCCTTGTATGGCAATAGCAGCAACAATATGTTTGCGGCATTTTTGAGACATCCTCATCGAAATAATCAGATTAAAAATTTGTTCTTCGTCGGCGGTAGCACTCATCCAGGTGGTGGAATACCGCTTTGTTTGTTATCGGCTAAAATTGCAGTGAATGGAAGTAAGAAGGAGTAATGTAGTCATATGGGGAGGTATCGCATTATTGGTAATTATGCATCTCGTTGGGATAGTCGGCTTGCATTCGTCCTATGCGGATAGCTTCGCGACCTTAACTCCCGTCAATTTGCTCGTGGCTTTCTTGGTAATTACTCCTTTTTATACTTCCGCTTGGAAAAACCTTTTATCCTTTTTCCTTGTAGCCTTTCTCATTGGTATGCTTGTCGAAATCGTGGGCGTTCAAACCGGATATCCTTTTGGTACTTATCACTACACTTCTATATTAGGCTTATCCGTTGCGGGTGTTCCTTTAATGATTGGTCTAAACTGGTTTTTACTAGCAGCAGGAATTTTAAGCGGTGTAAATTGCATTTTACATTCTGCATCTATTTTTTCTAAGAGTTTTTGTTCGGCGTTTTTAATGACGAGCTTAGATTTTCTTATCGAGCCTTTTGCCATTAAATATAGGCTTTGGGTTTGGGAAAGTAGTGATGTTCCTATCCAAAACTATTTGGCTTGGTTTTTTATCTCTTTTCTAATATTTCTCCTTGGTTTTCAGTTACTTCCAAAAGAAAAGAATAAGGTAGCTGGATGGTTGATAGTTATTTTTTATATGTTTTTCGGTTTAAACCTTTTGCTCTAATTGTTGTTTTCATTTTGTGGGAAAAATGGGTCATTACTCGATAAAAGATTTGGAAGTGCTTTCTGGTATCAAAGCACATACATTGCGGATATGGGAACAGCGGTATAATATCGTTGAACCACATCGGACGGATACGAACATTCGATACTATACCGATGATCAGTTAAAGGTGCTTTTAAATGTGTCTATCCTAAATAATTTCGGATATAAAATTTCTAAGATTGCTAAATTGACGCCCGAAGAAATCGCGCAGGAAGTGTTGCGAATAGACCAAAAAGAGCTTACTGAGGATTTATTAGTAAACCAATTAGTGGAGGGTATGATAAGTTTAAATAAAGAACTTCTCAGAAAGGTTTTAGCCAAGGGAGATGAATTCCCCTCATTAAGCGACTATTTTGTGAAGGTTGTTTTTCCTTTTCTTGGGCGTGTGGGTACTTTATGGACATCGAACAGTATAAATCCTGGACAAGAGCATTTTGCATCCAATGTAATCAAGCGATTTTTGTTAGAGAAAATTGAAAAATTGGATGAACCTTCCAAGAATTCGCCTATGTTCTTGTTGTTTCTTCCTGAAGGTGATTGGCATGAACTTAGCCTTTTAATCGCAGAGTATATATTGAAGAAAGAGGGTAATCAAGTGTTGTATTTAGGAGCGTCAGTTCCTGATAGTGACATTCGAGCGATTCTATCTCTAACTCATATAGACTACTTGCTTTGTGTGAGCATCTTATCCCAGCCGCTTGAATCTGTGCAAGAAACCATTGACCGACTCGGGGATTTAGAAGGTGGTCAAGGTTTGATATTTGCCGGCCGCTCCTTTTATCATGAAAGCCTAAAATTTCCTAAAGGCGCACGAATACTGCATTCTTTCGAGGATCTTCGTACTTTTTAACATTTTTGTTTAACTGTGTGTAAAAATAGTTAAACAAAATATTTGTATCCCAAATTATTTTGTTTAATATTACATCATAAAAGTTAAACAAAATGATGCTAGCGAAGAATTTTTACAATGAAGTCAAGCCCTACGAACTTCTTTTGAAGTCCGTGGCTTTCAACCTAACTAAGTCCTCTGCTGACGCTGAAGATTTGTTACAGGATACTTACTTTAAGGCCTGTAAGAGTTTAAGTAAGTATCAAGAGGGTACAAACTTGAAAGCCTGGTTAATAACCATAATGAAGAACACTTTCATTAATAACTACCGGAAACGTAAAAAAGAACAAGAAACTATTACGAAGCCAGGTGATATCCATGATGGAATGTTACATCATGGCGCTTTGGAAATTGAGCCAGGTGTGCGAATACTGTTAAGTGAGACCCTTAAAATGGCCATTGAAAGTTTAAAACCAGAAATGCGGGATACTTTTATGATGTATTTCGAGGGGTATAAGTATCATGAAATTGCAGAGCAACTTGATTTGCCTTTAGGTACGGTAAAAAGTCGAATATTCTTAGCAAGGAAAGATTTAATAAGCTTTTTGCAGAAAAATGGTATCCATCATAGTAGCTTAGCATCCTAATAAGGATTTCTTTAATATGAAAGATGTAATTGTAATAGGAAGTGGTTTTGCTGGAATAGCTTCGGCTTGTTACTTAGCTCAGGCGGGCAAAAAAGTAATTGTTCTAGAAAAAAATGAAAGTGTGGGTGGTAGGGCATCTTTCTTTAAGGCAGAAGGCTTTTCATTCGATATGGGGCCAAGTTGGTACTGGATGCCTGATGTTTTTGAAAAGTTTTTTGGAGATTTTGGTAAGAAACCCTCTGATTACTATGAGTTGGTTCGTCTAGATCCTGGGTATAAAATATTCTACGGAAAAAATGATGAATTCGAAGTGCCTGCCTCTTCGAAAGAGTTAGGTCAAATGTTTGAGCAATTGGAGCCTGGTGCTGCTGCTCAGTTCGATAGGTTTCTTGAAGATGCCAAATACAAGTACGAAAGGGGAATTAACGATTTGGTGAATAAGCCCTCATTGAGTGCTTTGGAATTTGCCGATCCTAAGTTGTTGAAAGATTTATTTGCTCTAGATCTTTTAAGTTCAATAGAAGGAATTGTAGCAAAATATTTCAAACATCCAAAAATTCGAAAGATACTTGAGTTTCCTTCGTATTTTCTTGGCGCTACGCCGAATAAAATACCAGCCTTATACAGCTTAATGAATTTTGCAGACCTTCAATTGGGCACTTGGTATCCAATGGGTGGAATGTATGAAATCATCAAAGGAATGAAAGCTGTGGCAGAGGAGTTAGGTGTGGAATTCATTACAGATACGGAAGTAAATGGAATGGATGTCGTTGAAGGAAAAATTACTACTTTGCAGACTAGTAAGGGAATCTTTCAAGCGAAGAGTGTTGTTGCCGCGGCTGACTACAATTTTGTTGAGCAAAATCTGTTGCCTAAATCTTATCGTCAATATGATGAAGCCTATTGGGATAAGCAAGTATTAGCACCTTCTTCTTTAATTTTTTACTTAGGGTTTAATAAACGCATAGAGAATCTTCGTCATCACAACTTATTTTTTGATCGTGACTTTACGGCCTTTGGTGAAGATATTTATGAAAATCCTAAATGGCCAGAAGAGCCATTGTTTTATGCATGTGTTCCATCCAAAACGGATGACTCAGTAGCACCTGATGGCTGTGAAAATGTTTTTTTATTAATGCCGGTTGCGCCTGATTTGGATGGTAATGAAGCGATTTATGATCGCTATCTAAAGATGATGTTGTCGAGAATCAGCGACTACACGGGTGTGGATTTAAAGGAAGAAGATATCATTTATAAAAGAGCTTTTGCGCATCAGGATTTCAAAGATAGGTATCATGCTTACAAGGGAAATGCCTATGGTTTAGCAAATACTTTGATGCAAACAGCTATCTTCAAGCCGAAAATGATGAACAAAAAAATAAAAAACCTAGTCTATGCTGGGCAGTTAACCGTACCTGGGCCTGGAGTTCCTCCTTCACTTATCTCGGGAAAGCTCGCAGCAGAACTATCCATTAAACATTGTAAAATTTAAGTTTATGATTTCTCTATACCACGAATTTGCGGAAAAGAGCAGTAAGCAAATTACGCATTTGTATAGTACCTCTTTTACCCTGGGTATCAAAATGCTTGATAGTAAATTCCACAAGCATATTTATAATATTTATGGTCTTGTTCGTTTAGCGGATGAAATTGTTGATACTTTTCATGAGCATAACAAGAAGGAGTTAATTGACGCTTTTGAAAAAGAAACCTTTCAAGCGGTTGAGACTGGTTTAAGTACTAATCCGATTATTCATGCGTATCAATTGACGGCCAATACCTATCAAATTGAAAATGATCTGCTTAAGGCTTTCTTTAAGAGTATGAAAATGGATTTGTATCAGTTGGACTATGATGCCGATAATTACAATGAATATATTTATGGTTCAGCTGAGGTTGTAGGCTTAATGTGCTTGCGTGTTTTTACTGAAGGCAATACCCATTTGTATGATGAGTTAAAATCCGGAGCGCGTGCTCTAGGTGCTGCTTTTCAGAAGGTAAATTTCTTACGGGATATGCAAGCTGATTTTGAGGATCGCGGCAGGACATACTTCCCGGGAGTTGATTTTGTGAATTTCACCGAAGATCAGAAGAAATTGATAGAGCAAGATATTCTCCAAGATTTTAACGATGCTCGGGATGCCATTTTAATGTTGCCTGAGAGTAGTAGAGTAGGAGTATACTTGGCATATAAGTATTATTTGAAGTTATTCAATAAGATTAGAAGAGCGCCTGCCGAAGCCATCTTAAACCAGCGTTTTAGAGTACCTGATTTGGAGAAGATGTATGTTTTAGCTAATACGTACTTCAGAAGCGTAGTTGGTGCACTATAGTAGAAGTTGATTCACTATTCTTTTTATTTCGTTTTGAAGTATTCGTGTAGGATTATATTCAGTGCTATTAAGTTAAACGAATAAGAGAAATCTTCTATCGGAATAGTAAATACCCTTACGCCCAGGTTCTCCAAGTTGTTATACCAAACAATAGGTTCTGGTGTAAACATGCCGGTTAAGAATCCATTGACAAGTATGAATGGGATAAGGGATAAAAGGAAGGCAAAGAGGAGCTTCAAGCGAAAGCTTGGTCTTTTCCAGCGCAAATACAACAGAATTAAGGAGGTAAAGCTATAAGTAGCGGTGGTATAGAGACGCTCGGTAAACAATAACGCCAGTATAGCGAAAGTTAATGCAATAACGAGTAATCCTTTGTCTAGATATTTACTTTCATTCAACTTGAAATAAGCTTGAACTACCTCATAAATGAACACACAAGCAAAAGGAATAATCAAGAAAAAACCGACTTCTTCCCAAGGTAAGTTAATCAAAGAGCCGCTTAAATGGTACTTGGAGTTGAACCCCCACACACCGAGATAGGTATATATTATATCGCCTACTATGAATGGAATTCCTACAAGGGGGACGCTCTTAATTAGTTGGTTGAAGTACTGTTTAAAATTTACTTTGCTATCGAAACTCAAGATAAGTGGAAAGAAAACACTGCCGATTAAAGCAAGTAAATAGTAGTATTTTGGTGCTATACTCATGCAAACAAACCTTTTGTAGGAACCTGCGTTAACGCTTTCTCTTGAACGCCCTCTTTTTTTAGAATGTGGTTTGCCGCCAAAGCTCCAGAGACGTAGGCTCCTTCCATAAGCATGGAACAATTATCCATTTTAACCCAGTCGCCAGCGTAAAACAACTCTGGTACCTCTGTTTCAATTGTTGGTCTATTAGCATGTAAACCGGTATGAAAAGCGGAAAAATCATTTCGATACTGGAAATACTCATGTTTGATTTCCATTTCCTTTAACTCCGGAAAGTAATGATAGAATTCTTCTAACAAGGATTGCTTGCAAGTCTCTTTATCCATGCCTTCAGGCACAGCATAACTATGTAATTCAAAAATCCCTCCTTTATTTTCTTCACTCCACTTGCTCGATTCTTTTTCCATTTTATGATAGAGCGTCACACTGTCAAGACACTTTAAGCGATCAGTAAAAATGAAAAAAGGTAGCTCTTTATCGTTTTCGAAGGAATTTGTCCATAAGCGAAGAACGGCATATCTGCCTGAATTTTTTAGCCCATCCGCTTCTCTCATTAGCGTGCTATAATTTTGTAATCCTTCTGAATTTTTGATAATATATCGCGTGGCATTCACATCCGTGCAAACAACGCAGTAATCGTAAGTTTCTCCATTGATTAGGAATTGCTTGTTTATATAATTTAACGATTCTATTGGAGTATTTAAATGAATCTTTGTACCATTCTTTTCCATGAATGTTGTACAATAATCGATAAAGCTGTGCTGGAAATCACTATCCAAAACATCGTAGATTAAGCCTTTGTCATTGCTTAAAAAGTAAAAGTGAAAACCTTTAATTAGCTCGGCCATTGACATATTTTCTGGCTCAGCAAAAAATGCTCGAGCGAAAGAGTTAAAGACCAGTTGCATCTTTTTAGGCATAAGGGTTCTTTTGGCGTACTGGGCAAAATTTTCCTTATCAAACTGCTTAAAGGTTTTATTAAAATCGAAACGCAACAAGGCTAAAAAAGGCATACTGAATGGACTGATTAAAGTCAGCCAACTGAATATACCATAGCGTTTCAAATCAAGTACATTTA
>JAFMKE010000134.1 GCA_017853115.1 Verrucomicrobiota bacterium | reverse complement strand
AACTTAGCACGCATTTACATAAAAGATGCGCGAATCATTCGGTTTTTTCCTTGTAAATCAAGGCGTAGTTCGATGTCTTCGAAACCATGAGCTACTAACATTGTTTTTACTTTTTGGGCGTTAAATTCGTTGCATTCGAAATACAATTTACCACCAGTATTTAAGTGGCTTAATGCAAAGTCAATAATTTCCTTGTAAAAAATGAGGGGATCTTCGTCGTCTACAAAAAGTGCGAGATGTGGCTCGTAGTTTAAAACGCGATCATTCATTTCACTGCGCTCATTATTCGGAATATATGGCGGGTTCGACACAATGACGTCGTAGGTGCCTAATTCTTCGCGTTGTTCTGAATCTAAAATATTTATGGAACGGAAATTCACATCTAATGCCAATTCAGCGCCCACTAATTTAGCCAGTTGTAGCGCTTCTTCCGAAACATCTATCGCGTCTACCTCAGCCAAATCCAAATTATTCGCTAAAGCTAAAGGAATACAGCCGCTACCTGTACCTATATCCAGTACATTCACTTTTTTATTCTTCCAGTCTTGAATAATCCAATGCACAAGTTCTTCCGTTTCCGGACGAGGGATGAGAACCGAACTGTTTACTTTAAACTCCATATCGTAAAACCAGGCTTTACCTACGATATATTGTATAGGTTCGCCATTAATTAATCGCTGAATTCCTAATGATAACGTTTCAACATCCTTCTTGTTCAGGGAAAAGTTAAAATCTCTGAAATTTAATTTATTGTAATGGGAAAGATTTTCCTCTGCTAATATCAGTAAAACCTGATCAGCCTCCCGAGAATCGTACAAATTCTGTAGTAGTTTCTTTACTTCAATCTTGTATTCGCCCCAAAGCATAATCAATGATTAATAAGCCCCCATCCATTTACGCGCGAACCATTCAACACTGAGAAAAGATAAAATCACGAAAAACAACGCTTTGAGGTTGATTAGTGCTTGAGTCTTTACACTTTCGTATAACATTGGCTTAAGACTCTCTAAGTTCATTATTTCCTCTTGTAAGGTGTTTATCTCGTCGAGCAAATAAAATGAGCCATCAGTTTGTTGGGCTAACTTTTTAAGCAATTTGTGATTGGCGGTTGTTTGAAGAGCTTCCAACTGCATAGCCTGGATGCTAAAAATTCCCTCAGCAGTTTGCTTAGTTCCATTAAAGTTGGTAATTGCAGTGTAACTGTAGTTCCCAAGGGGTAGGGTGTTCGTTTGAAATTGATAAGATTTACTTGTTTTATTGAAAGTGAATGGAAAATCTTGTCCTTCTTCATTGCGAACGATTAGATTAACTTCCGGATCATTAACTAACTCATAGCTCTCATTGTATAATTCAGCTTCAAATTGAATCATTTCTCCTTCGAAGAAGGTGTTTTTGTTTGTATTCACACGAAATTTTCGTTTATCTCCTTTCAAAGCCAGATAATTAAAGGTTTTTTCAATTATTTCATTGAAGGCCTCATGACTATCATTTTCTAAATAGTCGTGAAGTTTCCAACGCCATAAACCATCACCAATGAAAGCAGCGGATCGCGTACCAAAATTATCTTGAAAGCATAGCAGCGGGAAGTCTGTCTCGATTGACCCGATTTTTTGCTTGAGGGCAATGCTCGTGCTTGCTCCTAAATTATAATTGCCAAATGGGGTGATAATAGGAGGGAATTTTTTTAAACTTTGAGCGGTATGATCGCTAATGCTAAAACTCGTAAAGGAAGAATTTAGCAGCGGACTTGCGTCATTTGTATTCTCGGCACTTGGATCAATGGACAGCATGGATTGTGCTTCATTAAAAAGCTTATAAGCGCTGGATGTACCTGAAATAAACCATATCGGAATTTTTGCCGCCTTCACTGAATTAAGTAATTGTTGCCCCCCTAGACTTGTAGATGGGAGTTGATGCAAAATCACTAGGCTGTATGGCGTAAATTCGGCTTGGAGTCGATTGAGATACTGAATGTCAATTTCGAAGTTTTTATTGAGTTCAACTACACTTTTTATTGCTGCAATATCCGGATGAGGAGCATTAGCCACCAATAATATTTTTTGACGGTTATCAATTACTTCAACAAAAAAGTCGAAAGTGTTATTTACCACGCTTATCTCATCTTCAAAAGATTTTACTTTAAGCGTGTATTGGTGTATGCCAATTGCTTCTGCCTTAATAGTAAAGTTAGTTTCTGTTTCATCAAAATCTTCCGAGATAGGCAATGTTTTGCTTTGCAGTACATTTCCTTTTGAACTTAGGCTAATTGTATACTTTTCTTCTTTCAAATGGTTTGCTTGTAGATCAACTTCAACTTGTATCTCGTCATCTAAATAAGCTATTTTGTTGTTTCTTACCGCAACAATTTTGACATCCGTTTGTTGGTTAGTATCTCCCAAAGCCAAGGCATATATTGGGAAGTCGTAACTTGAATAAATGGGATTGTCGCCTTGATTATAAATCCCATCAGAAGCAAGAATAATTGCGCCTACATTTTGGTTGTAATATAGTCCATTAACTTGTTCTAATGCATTACTTATATTAGTACTTTTTCCTTTAAAATTTAGTATGTCATCCTGCTTAAGATCTTTATCGAAAGTATAGTAATCCAGGTCGTATTTCCCGTTGATTGCCGTTAGTAAAGACTGAATTCCGGTTTGATATTGGCTCGAATCTTCAGTGCTTAGATTTAGCTTGAGAGATTCACTATTGTCTTGAAGGAAAACTATCCGTGGATCAATTTTATCCAGGTGATTACTTTTGATAAGTGGTGAAAGCAGCAAAAATGCAAGCACGCTCACAGTAATCCAGCGCAATACCGCAAGAGTTCCTTTTACCCAAACCAAATTTTTGAGCTCAGGAGTGAAATCACGGTTTTTGTAATACAAGATTACAGCGTACAACGCGCCAAGAAGCAAACAAAATAAGATAAACCAAAAAGGATAGGAGAAAATAATTTCCATTATCTATTTAAACCTCCGCAAACACTAATAACTTGACCATTTACATAGCTTGCTAAGTCGGAAGCGAGAAACAGAGCGGCTTTTGCCACCTCTTCAGGTCGACCTAGACGCTTTTGAGGAATGCCAGTCAGATAGTTCTTTTTCACTTCTTCAGGCAGTTCATCGGTCATATCTGTCTCTATGAATCCCGGTGCAATAGCATTGGAGCGGATATCTCGTGAACCCAATTCATCTGCCAGTGATTTCGTAAAACCAATAATGCCGGCTTTGGAAGCTGCATAATTTGACTGTCCACCTTGCCCTTTCATGCCGACTATGGAAGTCAGATTGATAATGCTGCCTTTCCGTTGCTTTAGCATCACATAGGATACGGGTTTAGTTAAGTTAAAAATTGATTTAAGATTATTGTCCATTACCTTATCCCAATCTTCTTCCGTCAATCGAAGTAGCAAATTATCCCTTGTTATACCTGCATTATTCACCAGAATATCGATTCCGCCGAAATCTGTTTTAACCGCTTCACATAAATCTTGAGCCGCCAAATAGGATGAGGCATCTGATTGATAAGACTTTACTTTAACTCCTAGTTCAGATAATTCGCTTTCTAAGGCTTTTGCCTTTTCCGCAGATGAGTGGAAGGTGAATGCCACATTACATCCATTTTCCGCAAAGACTTGAGCAATTGCCTTACCTATTCCTCGGGAGGCTCCAGTAATTAAGGCCGTTTTATTTTCGAGTAGTTTCATGTTAAATATTGTACAACGAAAATACTAAGAAAAAATCTAAAGCTCAGGCATTTTGAAGCTAGCTATTCATATTAGTTGGAATGGGCGCCCCCGTCGATAGACAAACTCAGACGAATCATTCACTCATTTGGTGAAGTGGTTTCATGCATTTAACACTATCTTCATAGTGGTGGCACGACTTAAAGTCGTGCCACCACTATGGCTGAAGACTTTTTGAACTACACCTATGACGCATAAAAAAGCCTCGTCAATCAGTGTTTGACGAGGCTTTATTAATTAAAAGTTTGTTAACTAGGCAAGAACTTTTGCCATCATTTCTCCGATATCCGCAGGCGACTCAACTACGTGAATGCCGCATTCAGCCATGATTTTCATTTTAGCAGCTGCCGTATCATCGGCTCCACCAACAATAGCACCAGCGTGACCCATAGTTCGTCCCTCTGGAGCAGTTTGACCTGCAATAAATCCTACAACCGGTTTTGTGGCATTATCCTTTATCCATCGAGCAGCATCCGCTTCAAGGTTTCCTCCGATTTCACCAATCATCACGATACCTTCAGTTTCTGGATCGTTCATCAACAATTCTACTGCTTCTTTGGTGGTGGTTCCAATTATTGGGTCACCTCCAATTCCAATAGCAGTGGTAATTCCCAAACCGGCTTTAACCACTTGATCCGCGGCTTCATAGGTCAAGGTCCCTGATTTCGACACGATACCAATATTCCCTTTTTTGAAAACGAAACCCGGCATGATACCTACTTTCGCCTCATCGGCAGTAATCACTCCCGGACAATTTGGACCAATCATACGAACGTCGCGCTGATCAATAAAAGCTTTCGCCTTCACCATATCTTGTACAGGAATCCCTTCGGTTATTGTAATAATCACCTTGATGCCTGCATCGGCAGCTTCCATAATAGCATCTGCTGCAAATGCGGGAGGCACAAAAATGATACTCGTGTCTGCACCAACTTCCTTTACCGCATCAGCTACCGTATTGAAAACTGGTCTATCTAGGTGTTTTGTCCCTCCTTTTCCTGGAGTTACCCCACCAACGACATTAGTTCCATAGGCTATCATTTGTTCAGCGTGGAAAGTACCTTCTTTACCGGTGAAACCTTGAACAATAATCCTAGAATTTTTATTTACAAGTACTGACATTGACTTATCATTTAAATGGACTGCGAATGTAAGTATTTTTTTAAAGTTTA
>JAFMKE010000021.1 GCA_017853115.1 Verrucomicrobiota bacterium | reverse complement strand
CTGGATCGCCCGGACCATTGGAGATAAAATACCCATCAGGCTTAAATCCTGACATGGTCTTAAAGCTTGTCTTAGCAGGAAAAACTTTGATGTAAAAATCTCTTTCGAGAAGGCAATTAAGAATATTTTGCTTAATCCCTAGGTCAAGAACGGCAACTCGATATTTCCCATTCTCATTCCCCATAGTATATGCTTTTTCGGTAGTCACCTTAGAAGCTAATTCCAAACCATTCATGTTTGGTGCCTTTGCCAGTTCTTTTTTCAGTGCCTCAATAGTATCCAATTCAGAAGAAATAATACAATTCATTGCGCCTTTACTGCGCACATCAGTAACCAATGCTCTCGTATCGATATCAGAGATACCAACAATATTATTATCTTCTAAAAAATCATTCAAAGACGAATTCGCTTGAATTCGAGAAAATTTACTCGAGAACTTCTTACATATCAAACCCGCAATCTGGGCACTTTTTGATTCCATGTCAACGTCAATTGCACCATAATTACCAATATGCGTGTTAGTCATGATGATCATTTGACCAAAATAAGAAGGATCCGTAAAGACTTCTTGGTACCCTGTCATTCCTGTATTAAAACAAATCTCACCGTAGGTGGTTCCCTTTCTACCTATAGATTTACCTTCAAAAAAAGTGCCGTCTTCAAGCAGTAAATAAGCTTTATGATTTTCCATATTTTTTAGATTGGGGCGAATTTAATTCAAATCTATTTGCCGAAAAAGTTTCTTATTAAGAGAATATGAACAAATAAGAAAACTGAAATGTGAAATGTGAGATATTAGATGGAAGATGACAGATGGTAGCATTCAGACAACAGGTTTAATCAGCATCCTAAGTGCAAAGTATCTAAACCCGATAAATTCAATAATAGTCAGGTTGTAATATAAAAAAGGGATGAACATTGTTCATCCCTTAAAACATATTGTTTGTTTGGCTTATTCCGCTTTTGGTTCTTCGCCTTCAGCTTCTGTTCCAGCATCCTCGGCTTCTTCCGTAGCTGAATTTTCTTCCGAATTAGTCTCCTCAGCAGATGCTTCTACTTCAGTCTCACCTACAACTTCGGAAACTGTTTCTTCAACTGTTTCTTCAACCTTCGTTTCAGCCACTGGTGCAGTTTTTTTCTTCTTACCGGCTCTTCGGCTTCGTTTCTTACCACCTTTACTATCGTCTGATTGTGTGTATACTTCATTGAAATCTACAAATTCAATCAGGGCCATTTCTGCGTTATCACCTGGTCTGAATCCCGTTTTGATGATACGCAAGTATCCACCTGGACGATCACCAATTTTAGGTGCAATCACATCGAACAACTCTTTAGAAGCCGCTTTCCCTGTAATATTACTACCCAAGTAGCTATATACCGTACGCCTGTTGTGTGTATCGTTATTTTTAGCCTTAGTAACCACCGGCTCCAAATATCTTCTAAGCGCTTTAGCTTTCGCAACTGTCGTAAAAATTCGCTTATTCATGATAAGTGAACAAGACATATTCTCGAACATAGCTTTTCTGTGCGCTGTTTTTCTACTTAACTTGTTTATTTTATTTGCGTGTCTCATTAGTACTTCTTCTGTCTAAGTCTATAATTATTTATCCTCGTCTAATTGATATTTTGAAATATCCATACCGAAACTTAAACCTTTCTCGATAAGCATCGCTTCAATCTCCACTAGGGATTTTTTACCGAAATTTCTAAACTTCAATAAGTCGTTTGTGTTAAACTTCACCAATTCTTCCAAACCATTGATTTTCGCAGCTTTCAAGCAGTTATACGCTCTAACAGATAAATCTAGGTCTTCTAGGTTCGTTTTCAATAACTTTCTCATTTGCAACACGTGCTCATCTACAATATCGTCTGTTTTGTTCTCAGAGGTATCAAAAGTGATATTTTCATCAGAGATTAACATTAGGTGTTGAATCAAGATACGCGCAGCTTCTTTAACTGCATCTTCTGGATGAATGGTGCCATCAGTAGAAACCTCCAAATTGAGTTTTTCATAATCTGTACGTTGTTCAACACGGGTATTTTCAATTTCGTATCGCACATTTTTAATTGGTGTAAACACTGCATCAACAGGAATGAATCCTACTGGCGTTTCTGCAAATTCATGTTCTTCTGCTGCGACATAACCTTTTCCTCTTTGGATGGTAATCTCCAATTCAAGCGATACTACCGGCTCCAAGTTGCAGATAACTAAATCCGGGTTCATTACTCGGTAAACATTTGTGTGCTTTTCAATGTCACCAGCAGTGAAAGTTTCTTTGTCCTTAATCGTAATGAAGATTTTGTCTGAGGCATTTTCATCATCCATAATTTTCTTCAGACGAACCTGCTTCAAGTTAAGGATGATTTCCGTAACGTCTTCAAGAACACCACGGATAGTTGAGAATTCGTGATCAACTCCACTGAACTTCACTCCGACAATTGCGTTACCCTCCAAAGAAGACAACAACACTCTTCTTAAGGAATTACCTACAGTAACCCCAAAACCAGGCTCAAGAGGTTTGAACTCGAAAGTACCCTCAAAGTCGTTTGCTTTTTGAAGAACAATTTTATCTGGTTTCTGAAATGTTAATAATCCCATTGCGTTTTCTTTTTTTATCTATTATTTAGAATATAATTCTACAATTAACTGCTCATTGATGTTTTCAGGTATAGCTTCTCTAGCTGGCAATTCTAAAAATTTACCTTTCATCGCTTTAGCGTCGAACTCAATCCAACTAAATTCACCCCTAGAAGATCCAGCAATTGCTTCCTGAATAGGCTCCATAGACTTTGAACGTTCTCTCACTTCGATGATATCACCTGGACGAACTTGAAAAGAAGGAATATTTACAATATCACTGTTTACAAGAATATGCTTGTGACCTACAAATTGTCTAGCCTGTGTTCTTGTTCTTGCAATGCCCATTCTAAATACAACATTATCCAAACGAGCTTCTAAAGCTTGTAGTAAATTTTCACCCGTTACACCTTCTTTACGCGATGCTTTTTTGAAAGTGTTTCTAAACTGACGTTCTAGCAATCCGTAAGTGTATTTCGCTTTTTGCTTCTCTTTCAACTGAACACCATAATCAGAAACTGATTTTCTTCTTTTCGAAGATCCATGCTGACCAGGAGCATACTTTCTTCTATCGAAGTATTTATCTTCTCCGTAGATAGCCTCTCCGAACTTTCTAGCGATTTTAGTTTTTGGACCTATATATCTTGCCATGATTCTTAAACTTGAATATTATTATGATTAAACTCTTCTTCTTTTCGGCGGACGACAACCATTATGTGGAATTGGCGTAACATCTTTAATCGTTGTTACTTCGATACCACTGCTGTATACTGTTCGAATAGCCGACTCTCTTCCAGAACCAGGCCCTTTCACAAACACCTCCACTTTTCTCAACCCAGCATCATGAGCAACTTTCGCTGCATCCGTAACCGCTACTTGAGCTGCATAAGGGGTGTTTTTCTTTGATCCTCTAAAGCCAGCTTTACCAGCAGATCCCCATGAAATAGTTTGTCCTTGGTTGTTTGTAAAAGTAACTATGATGTTATTGAAGGTAGCTTTGATAAACACTTTACCTTCAGCATCAACTTTCACAACTCTTTTCTTAGCTTTTGTAGCTTTTTTACTTGTAGCCATAATTCCGCGCTCCTTTATTTATTATTTAGTTGCTTTCTTTTTGTTTGCAACTGTTTTTCTCTTTCCTTTTCTTGTACGAGAGTTATTTTTCGTACGCTGTCCTCTTAGAGGCAAACCCTTACGGTGACGAATACCGCGATAGCATCCGATATCTTGTAAACGCTTAATACTTAACTGTACCTCTGAACGCAACTCCCCTTCAACCTTAATATTGTCTCCAATATGCTTATTAATCAACGCGACCTCATCGTCAGTCCACTCACTAACTTTCTTGTCTCCATCAATACCTAAAGCCGCTAAAATTTCCGCCGCTCTCGTTCTGCCAATTCCAAAAATGTACGTCAAGCTAACTACGCCGCGCTTATTCCTTGGTAAATCTGTTCCTGCTATTCTTGCCATTACTAAAAATTTATCCTTGTCTTTGTTTAAATCGTGGATTCTTCTTGTTGATGATATAAAGTCGTCCTTTTCTTCGAACTACTTTACAATCCGCGCTTCTCTTTTTAATCGATGCTCTAACTTTCATAACACTCTATTTATATCTGTAGGTTATTCTTCCTTTATCTAAATCATAAGGCGACATTTCAACAGCTACTTTATCACCAGGAAGGATTTTGATGTAGTGCATTCTCATCTTTCCACTGATATGCGCTACGATTTCATGACCATTCTCTAGCTTTACCCGAAACATTGCATTCGACAAAGCTTCTGTAATAATGCCATCCAATTTTATTAAATCTTGTTTCGCCATATGTTATTGTTCTACAATTTCTTGTAGATTTTTATTTTTCTTTATCGCTTCATCAATTACTGAAAAATCAGTTAAGATGTCTGCTTTATCTTTTTTTACTACGATATCGTGCTCGTAGTGCGCACTTACCTTGCCATCTCTCGTTAGGATTGTCCATCCATCAGGAGCTGAAACAACTTCTCTCGTTCCAAGATTAATCATGGGTTCAATCGCCAAAACCATGTTTTCCATCAACTTAGTTCCTTGGCCTCTTCTGCCGTAGTTAGGTACTTCAGGATCTTCGTGTAATGATTTACCCAAACCATGCCCTACTAATTCTCTAACCACTCCATAGCCATGTTGCTTTTCACAAAACTGTTGAATGGCATAACCAATGTCACCCACACGCTTTCCAACTATCGCTTGTTCAATACCCAAACGCAAGGACTTTCTTGTCACTTGAAGCAATTTAAGTACTTCATCGCTCACTCCAGCCATTGCAAAAGTGAAAGCTTGATCACCATAGAACTCATTTTTTATGGTTCCACAATCAATAGACAACACATCACTTTCTTTGATAGGTGTATTATCTGGAATACCGTGAACAACTGCGCTGTTCATTGAGAAACAAAGGGTATTGGGAAAATCCCCATAACCTTTGAAACCAGGAACTGCACCATGATCTCGTATAAACTCCTCAGCCAAACTGTCTAAAAACAACGGTGTTACACCGGGTTTAATATGACCTGCTAATTCAGCCAGGGTTTTAGAAACAAGTAAAGAACTTTCTCGAATTAATTCGATTTCTTCTGGTGTTTTCACCATCTTTTTAAATAGAAGCCCCCACACTTTGTCTTCCTCGTGTTTTACTTCCTCCTTTCATCAATCCATCATAGTGACGCATCATTAAATGACTTTCAATTTGTTGGATTGTATCTAAAACCACTCCTACCATAATCAATAATGAAGTACCCCCAAAGAAATATGCAAAACCAGTGTTAACTCCGCCTAGCATAGCAAAAGCTGGAAGGATAGCTATAATCCCTAGGAAAATAGAACCTGGTAAAGTAATTCGAGATACTACCGTATCGATATATTCTGCTGTGTTTTTACCCGGCTTAATACCCGGAATAAATCCACCATCTTTCTTCAATTGATCTGCAATCTGCACAGGATTAACCACCATTGCTGTGTAGAAGTACGTAAATACCACAATCAATAAGAAAGTAAAAATATTATACGCCCAGCTCGTTGGATCAGAAAAAGCCTGAACAAACCAGCTACTTGGGTTATCCGAAAAGAACTGGTATACCATTGATGGCAAAAACATGATTGCCTGAGCGAAAATAATTGGCATTACACCTGACGCATTTACTTTCAAAGGCAAATACTGTCTATTTCCACCGGCCTGCAAGGTTTTTACTCCTTGTACCACATTACGCTTAGCGTATTGGATTGCTACACGACGCGTTGCCTGAATCAATCCGATAGAGGCAATAATGATTAAGAACAAGATGACTAGTTCAAAGATAAAAATCACTAATCCACCTCCACTAGCACCGAATCTAGCAGTCAACTCATTAACAAATGAACCTGGAAGACCAGCGATAATTCCAATCATAATCAGCAATGAAATTCCATTTCCGATACCATTATCCGTAATCTTTTCTCCTATCCACATGGCAAACAAAGTACCTGCAGATAAAACAATCATCGCAGTTATTGTAAACAAAGCAGGAGAATAACCCTCAACGATTTGGATACCTTGAGAATTCAATAAAGTTAGATAACCAGCCCCTTGTACCATGGTAACCATGATCGTTAGAATTCGAGTAATCTGATTAATTTGCCTTCTACCACTTTCACCTTCTTTCTGCAATTTCTGAAAGTAAGGAACAGCGATAGTAAGCAATTGAACAGCAATGGAAGCAGAAATATAAGGCATGATTCCCAAGGCCATAATAGATGCACGGCTGAAGGCTCCTCCAGCAAACACATTTACCATACCCAAGATACCGTCACCAGCTTTAGTTGCCAAATCACTTAAACTAGAGGGATCAACTCCGGGAAGAACTACGTATGACCCAATACGGTAAACTAATACCAATAGCAGGGTAAACGCAATTTTATCTCTCAATTCCTTGATAGACCAAATATTCTTTATTGTATCAATAAACTTCACTATTATCCTAATTATAGTTTTGTAAAAGTTCCGCCGGCTTTCTCGATTTGCTCTAGTGCACTCGCACTAATTGCATGAGCGCTTACATTAACTTTGGAAGTCAACTCACCATTAGCTAAAACCTTCACAATTTCTGATTTCTTCACAATACTCTTTTCTTGCAAAAAGTTAAGATCAATTTCTGTCACTTTGTACTTATCAGCATAATGCTGAATCATAGCCAAATTCAATACCGCATATTCCGTGCGATTAACATTTTTGAAACCTCTTTTCGGAATTCTTCTCTGCAATGGCATTTGTCCACCTTCGAAACCAATTTTTCTAGAGTAACCAGAACGAGACTGGGCACCTTTGTGTCCTTTTGTCGCTGTGCCGCCTTTACCTGATCCTTGACCTCTACCTACTCGCTTGGAGTTATGCGTGGAACCTTTTGCTGGCTTTAAACTACTTAAGTTCATAACTATACTTCTTCAATTTTTACCAAATGTGCCACCTTTCTAATCATTCCTTCGATTTGCGGTGTACGTTCAAATTCATTACTTCGACCAATTCTTTTTAAACCTAAAGCGACCATGGTTGCTTTTTGATCTTTTGGTCTATCGATAACACTCTTTACTTGAGTAACTCTAATCTTTCCCATAAGGCCTATCCGTTAAAAACTTTCTTTAATGATACTCTTCTATCTCTAGCTACAGTATATGGGTCTCTCATCTTCATCAAAGCATCCACTGTTGCTCTGATAACATTTGCCGGGTTGTTAGATCCCTTAGACTTTCCCAATACATCATGAACACCAGCCGCTTCCAAGACGGCACGCATTCCACCACCAGCAATTACTCCCGTACCTTCTGAGGCAGGACGCATTAGTACTTTCGCTGCACCAAACTTACCAATTTGCTCGTGTGGTATTGTTCCTTTCAAAATTGGAACTTTCACCAAACTTTTCTTTGCATCATCGATAGCTTTCTGAATCGCTTCTGTCACTTCTCTGGCTTTACCCATTCCGTGTCCAACCACACCATTTCCATCCCCTACCACAACTAGCGCAGAGAAACCGAAAGTACGACCACCTTTAGTAACTTTTGCAACTCGTCGAATGCTTACTACTTTTTCTTTCAAATCAAGCTCAGAGGCTCTTAACATGTTTGCTTTTGCTGACATTCTACTTTATTTTTTCTAGAATTTTAAACCATTTTCTCTTGCACCTTCTGCTAAAGCAGCGATACGTCCGTGGTATCTAAATCCGTTTCTATCAAATACTATCGACTCAATTTTAGCACCTTTGGCTTTCTCAGCAAGCAGCGCACCAACCTTTTTAGCCTGCTCAACTTTAGTACCACCAGCTACAGAAGCATCTTTGCTTGAAGCCGCCGCCAAAGTATGACCTGCTACATCGTCAATCAACTGAGCATAAATCGCTTTATTACTTCTAAAGACAGACAATCGTGGTCTTTCTGGAGTACCCTGTACTTTATTACGGATACCTCTCTTGATTCTAGTTCTTCTTTGAATATTACTAAAAGCCATTTCTATTATTTTTTAGCTGATTTACCTTCTTTTCTTCTCAACACCTCGCCAGCGAACTTGATACCTTTTCCTTTGTATGGCTCAGGCTTTCTTACCGATCGAATTCTAGCCGCGATTTGTCCAATCAATTGCTTGTCTACACTTTCTAAAGTCACACGTGGTGGCTTACCTTTTTCCATTGTGGCTTCAACCTTCACCTCCTCAGGCAACAAGAACACTACAGGGTGAGAAAAACCAACTGCCATCTCCAACATCTGGCCAGTAGCCGACGCACGGAAACCAACACCAACTAAATCTAATTCCTTCTTATATCCTTCTGAAACACCGATAACCATGTTTGCAATAAGTGAACGATACAAACCGTGAAGCGCTTTGTGGCGTTTTTGTTCAGTAGGTCGTGTAATGGTTAATTGACCATCTTCAATATTGATAATCATATCCTTGTCAACAACCTGCTTAAGCTCGCCTTTTTTACCTTTCACAGTTACTAAAGAGCCATCTACCTTTACCTCAACCCCTTCTGGAATTACTACCGGTGCCTTTCCTATTCTAGACATGCTTGATTCTTTTTCTTTCTATTAATAAACTTCACACAAAATCTCACCGCCAACATTTTGCTCACGAGCTTCCTTATCAGTCATAACTCCTTTCGAAGTTGAAATGATAGCTATACCCAATCCATTCAAAACGTGAGGAATATCATTTGAATTCTTGTACACTCGCTTTCCTGGCTTGGATGCACGCACTATGGACTTCATCACAGGAACCATATTGCCATCGTATTTAAGGGCAATCATGATTTTACCTTGACCACCAAAAGCTTCATCCTCAAACTTATATTTAAGGATATACCCTTTATCATAAAGGATTTCGGTCATTCTTTTCTTCAAGTTAGACGCTGGAATCTCAACAGTTCTATGCTGAGCCATTTGAGCATTTCTAATTCTTGTTAAATAATCTGCTACGGTATCGAAATACATCTCTTTACTATTTTAATATTACCAACTAGCTTTTGTTACACCAGGAATCTTACCTGAAGAAGCCAATTCTCTAAATTTCACACGGCTAATTCCGAAAAATCGAACATAACCCTTTGGTCTACCAGTTAAACCACATCTGTTTTTCAAACGAACTGGTGATGCGTTCTTAGGCAATTTATCTAATGCTTCATAGTCGCCAGCCTCTTTTAAAGCCTTACGCTTTGCGGCATACTGAGCAACCATTCGTTCTCTTTTCTTTTGTCTTGCTACAACTGATTTTCTAGACATAACTTATTTTTTAAATGGAAGACCCATTAATTTCAACAATTCCATTGCTTCCTGATCTGTCTTAGCAGTTGTTACGATTGTAACATTCATACCACTAATACGAGAAACTTTATCGATATCAATTTCAGGGAAGATAATTTGCTCCGTAATACCGAAGTTGTAATTACCTCTTCCATCAAATCCTTTATCATTAATCCCTTGAAAGTCCCTTACACGAGGTAAAGCAACAGCAATCAAGCGATCTAAAAATTCGTACATACGCTCTCTTCTCAATGTTACTTTTGCACCAATTGGCATATCTTCTCTCAACTTGAAATTCGAGATAGCCTTCTTTGACAAAGTAGCCACTGCTTTCTGACCAGCAATATCCGTCATTTCTTTCACAGCTACATCAACCAATTTCTTGTCGCTTGTTGCACCATTAACTCCTTGATTCAAGGCAATTTTAACAATTCTAGGAACAGCCATGATTGATGGGTAGTTGAACTTCTCGACTAGAGCAGGAACAACTTCCTCATCATATTTTTTTCTTAATCGCGGTGTATAACTCATTACTATATAATTTCTCCTGATTTCTTAGAAACTCTAACCCAACCTTTATCACCCTTCTCTCTTCTTACCCGCGTAGCTTTACCTGACTTAGGGTCAATTAAAGACACGTTAGAAATGTGGATTGGCGCTTCCATAGGAATAATACCACCATCTGGGTTCTTTGCATCAGGTTTAGTATGCTTCTTAACCATATTTACCTGCTCAACAATAACTCGAGAGTCATGAGGGAACACAGTTAGCACTTTTCCCGTTTTACCTTTATCATTTCCAGCAACAACGATTACCTCGTCGCCTTTCTTGATTTTCAATTTTGGTTCAAATCTATTCTTGCTCATCTTATCAATATTAAATAACCTCAGGCGCTAATGATACAATCTTCATGTAATCCTTATCTCTCAATTCACGAGCTACAGGGCCGAAAATACGCGTACCCCTCATCTCATCTTGCGCATTTAACAACACAACTGCATTGTCATCGAAACGAATATGCGAACCATCTTTTCTTTTGATCGCTTTTTTCGTACGAACCACAACAGCCTTGTGCACGGTACCTTTTTTCGCGTTACCATTTGGAATCGCTTTCTTTACAGAAACTACTACTCGATCACCAATGGATGCGTATCTCCTATTTGACCCACCAAGTACTTTAATTACAAGTACTTCTTTAGCTCCGCTGTTATCAGCTACACCAGCTCTTGATTCTTGTTGTAACATCTTATTTCGCTCTTTCTATGATTTCAACTAATCTCCATCTCTTGTTCTTACTAAGAGGTCGAGTTTCCATAATTCTAACTAAGTCACCTTCATTGCACTCGTTTGTCTCATCGTGTGCTGTGTACTTTTTAGATTTCTTCAAAAACTTACCATACATCGGGTGAATTACCTTACGCTCTACCTTAATAGTAATGGTCTTATCCATTTTATTACTCGTAACGATACCCGTTCTGGTTTTTCTCATTTTTCTTTCTACTGTTTCCATCGGACTATTAGTTTTCAGAATTACTCAATTCTCTACTTCTCAATTCTGTTAACAACCTTGCGATATCTCTTCGCATTGCTCTAATCTGCAATGGATTCTCAATAGCAGAGATTGCGTGATTAAATTCCAATTTTTTCAATTGAACTTTTGTTTCGCGCGCTTTCTCCAACAATTCTTCAGTTGTCAATTGCTTAATATCTTCTTTATTCAATGCCATAGCTTTAGTCTTTAAGCTTCTACGTAATCTCTTCTTGTTACTACTTTGGTATGTACAGGTAACTTCTGAGCAGCAAGACGCAAGGCTTCTTTTGCCACTTCAGCGGATACCCCATCCACCTCAAACATAATTCTACCAGGCTTAACTACTGCTACCCAACCTTCCGGAGCACCCTTACCTTTACCCATACGAACCTCTAGAGGTTTGCTTGTGTATGGCTTGTCTGGAAAAATACGGATCCAGACTTTACCTTCTCTTTTCATATATCTATTCACCGCTATACGTGCCGCTTCGATTTGACGGTTGGTAATCCAGCTAGTGTCTAAAGACTTAAGACCGAAGGTGCCAAAAGAAACCTCTGTTCCTCTTCCGGCATTTCCTTTCATCCTACCTTTCTGCTGTTTTCTATATTTGACTCTTTTAGGTAATAACATCTTCTAATTATTTACGCTTCGCAAATTTTTTCTTTCCTTTCTGCGCGTTAGGATCACCAACATTTGGAGACAAGTCTCTTTTACCCAAAACTTCTCCTTTACAAATCCAAACTTTTACTCCAATTTTACCGTAGATTGTATTTGCCTCTACTAAAGCATAATCAATGTCCGCTCTCAAAGTCTGTAAAGGCGTTCTTCCCTGCTTATATTCTTCAGCTCTTGCCATCTCAGCACCACCCAATCTTCCCGAGCAACGCACCTTAATGCCTTGAGCACCCATTCGCATCGTAGAAGCAATAGCCATTTTCACCGCTCTTCTAAAGTTAACACGTGCCTCCAATTGCTTCGCCACGCTTTCAGCTACAATGGCGGCATCCAATTCCGGACGTCTAATTTCAACGATGTTGATCTGAACTTCCTTGCCAGTCAACTTCTTCAACTCTTCTTTAATACGATCAACCTCAGAACCACCTCTTCCAATAATTATCCCTGGACGAGATGTATGCACAGTTACAGTAATTCTCTTCAATGTACGCTCAATAATAATTTTAGAGAGGCCACCTTTCGAGATACGCGCATTTAAATATTCACGTATTTTTTCATCTTCAACAAGCTTTTTGCCTGCTTCTTTGTCTGCAAACCAGTTTGAATCCCATCCTCTGATGATTCCTAGTCTATTCGATATTGGATTAATTTTTTGTCCCATTAATTTCGTTCTATTTTGAAACGCTTCGATAAAATTGGAGTGCAAATGTACGGATTAAAATTGGTTTTTTAAACCCTTCATTCATTTTTTTTGTATTTTTTTTAGTCACTTTTCGAGATCCTGTTGAAACATTTTTTTTACATAAAAAAGCCTCATCCTATACACTCAGGATGAGGCTTCATTTAAATACTTCTTTCTGCTTATTCTACAGTGCCTGCTTCTTCTTTTGCAGCTAACGGCGTTTTACTATCCACCACTAGGGTAATATGGTTTGACCGCTTTCTGATACGATGTGCTCTACCTTGAGGAGCCGGTCTAAAACGTTTCAACATTTTACCACCATCTACCCATGCAGCTTTCACAATTAAATCGTGATCCTCTGGCTGAGCGTCATTTTTTTGTCCCCAGTTACTAATTGCTGACAATAATAACTTCTCAATTTTAGGTGCAGACTCCTTACTTGTGAATTTCAGTACATTCAAAGCCTCATTCACCTCTTTCCCTCGAATTAAGTCAACTACTAAACGTGTCTTTCTCGTTGATGTAGGGTTATTTCTCAATTTAGCTACTGCTTCCATATTCATTCGTTTTAAAAGACTTTCGTCGCTTATTTAATTTTCTTAGATGAATGTCCTCTAAACTGACGAGTTGGAGAGAACTCACCTAACTTATGTCCTACCATATTTTCCGTTACATATACAGGAATAAATTTGTTTCCGTTATGCACAGCAATCGTATGGCCTACCATGTCAGGAATAATCATACTGGCTCTTGACCAAGTTTTAATTACTGTCTTTCTATCCGCCTCATTCATAGCATCCACTTTCTTTAATAGGTGGTGTGCGATATAAGGACCTTTTTTTATTGAACGTGCCATATCTTATTTTTTACGCTTGCTTATGATTAAACGATTAGATGCTTTCTTCTTGTCACGAGTTTTCAAACCTTTAGCATACACACCTGTTCTTGAACGTGGGTGACCTCCTGAATTACGGCCTTCACCACCACCCATCGGGTGATCTACAGGGTTCATAACCACACCTCTTGTTCGTGGACGAATACCTAACCATCTTCTTCTTCCTGCTTTACCTAATCTAGTTAAACTATGATCAGCATTTGAAACTGAACCAATAACTGCCAGACAAGTTTTCAAGATCATACGTGTTTCTCCTGAAGGCATCTTCAAAATGGCATATTTACCTTCTCGAGCATTCAACTGAGCATAAGCACCTGCACTACGCGCAATCTGTGCGCCTCTACCTGGTTGCATTTCAATGTTATGCACAACAGAACCAAGTGGAATATCTGCTAAGAACATTGCGTTACCAACATCCGGAGTGGCTTTTGATCCCGACATGATTTTTGCTCCCACACTTAAACCGTTTGGAGCTACGATATATCGCTTTTCACCATCCTCATACTGCACTAATGCAATACGAGCTGTTCTATTCGGATCATATTCGATAGTTAAGACTTCAGCAGCCATATCGTGCTTGTCTCTTTTAAAATCAATAATACGGTATTTTCTCTTAGAACCTCCTCCTCTGTAACGAGTGGTAATACGTCCTTTAGAGTTACGCCCACCTTTCTTGCTCAATGGCAACAAAAGCGATTTCTCTGGCTTGTCTGTGGTAACTTCTGCGAAGTCACTCCCGATTCTAAATCGGGTGCCAGGTGTTACTGGTTTAAATTTCTTAATTCCCATCTTTCTTTAATTTGTGGATTCTTATTCCTATTAGATATTACTATAGAAATCAATTGTATCGCCTTCCACAAGACTCACAATTGCTTTTTTGTAAGCTGGTTTTCTTCCTGAAGCTATTCCAGACTTCGTGAAACGAGTTTTTGCTTTCGCTGGGATTACATGTGTCCATACTTTGTCCACACTAACTCCATACATTGCTTCCACGGCCTCTTTGATGACTAACTTATTGGCATTTTTATCTACAATAAATGTAAATCTGTTGCTTTTCTCCTGCGTTGCATTAGATTTTTCTGTTACAACCGGCTTGATTAATACGTCTTCTATTACTCTCATAGCTCCAATTATTTATTGAAATACTCTAAACTGCTTTCACTAATAACTAGCTTATTACAATTTAAGATATCGTAGGTGTTTAAATTATTAACCTCAGTAATTCTAGCTCCCTGGAAATTTCTTGAAGAAAGAATTAAATTCTTATCTGCGTTTTGATTAACGTACAAACCTTTTTTATCCGCACCAATGTTGTTCATGAAAGCTACAAAGTCTTTCGTCTTTGGGGCGTCCATTTTCAAATCTTCTACAACAACAATTGCTTTGTCTTGAGCACGATAAGTTAAAGCCGAGTGTCTAGCAAGCACTTTCACTTTCTTATTTAATTTGAAACCGTAATTTCTAGGACGCGGACCGAACACACGGCCACCACCTCTCAAGATTGGGCTCTTGATACTACCAAAACGAGCACCACCACTACCTTTTTGTTTTCTTATTTTCTTAGTTGACCCTGCAATTTCAGCTCTTTCTTTCGCTTTGTGCGTGCCCTGGCGCTGGTTAGCCAAATATTGCTTCACATCTAAGTAAATAGCATGATCATTTGGCTCAATACCAAAGATTTCTTTCGGTAGAGTTACTTCTCTTCCCGTTTCTTTACCCGCTGTATTTAAAACTTTTACTTTCATTTTATTTACCCTCCACAATTATGTAAGAACCTTTATGGCCAGGAACACTCCCTTTAACAACCATCAAGTTTTCTTCTGCAATTAATTTAATAATCTTCAGGCCTTTCACTTTCACTCTATCGTTACCCATTCTACCAGCCATACGCTGTCCTTTCAACACTTTTGAAGGCGTTGACGCCATACCAATAGATCCTGGAGCTCTTCCTCTGTTGTGTTGGCCGTGCGTTTGCATTCCAACACCCGAGAACCCATGACGTTTAACAACGCCTTGGAAGCCTTTACCTTTAGAATTTCCGACTACAGAAATCTCTTCACCTTCTTCAAAAATATCAATAGTGATTTCATCTCCAACATTCTTGTCAAAATCGAAGTCTCTCACTTCAAACAACTTCGCTACTGGATCTACACCAGCTTTTTTGAAGTGCCCCTTTAATGGCTTCGGCGTGTTTTTTTCGCTCTTTTCGCCATAACCTAACTGCACGGCATTGTAACCGTCAGTTTCTTCTGTTTTGATTTGAGTAATAACGCACGGACCGATACTTAACACCGTACAAGGCATTTTCGTACCGTTCTCCGTAAAGACGCTAGTCATTCCAATCTTTTTTCCTAAAATCGCTTTCATCTGTCTTTTTATTTAAAAATGAGTTTCAGATGGAACTTATGCGCCAGCTGGCACACATTGGTTTCCCGCTTAAACTTTAATTTCTACATCGACTCCACTCGGCAATTCAAGCTTCATTAAAGCATCAATTGTTTTTGAGTTTGAGCTGTAGATGTCCAATAATCTTTTATAAGTCATTAACTGAAATTGCTCTTTCGAATCCGAATTCACGTGAGGCGAACGCAAAATGTTAAATACTTTTCTTTTCGTTGGTAAAGGAATTGGTCCGCTGATAATAGCACCAGTATTCTTTACTGTTTTGTAGATTTTTTCAGCTGACTTGTCAACTAAATTATAATCGTACGATTTCAACTTGATTCTAATTCTCTGTGTCATGTTTCTACTATTATGCGGTTACTTTACCTGTTGCTTTTTCAATTACTTGCTTCGCGATGTTATCCGGAGCAGGTTGGTAGCTGTGGAACTCCATTGATGAAGTTGCTCTACCTGATGTAATCGTCCTTAACTGCGTCACGTATCCAAACATTTCAGACAATGGTACTTTCGCCTTGATTACTTGGCCACTTCCTTTAGGAGCCATGCCTTCCATGATACCACGTCTTCTGTTCAAGTCACCAACTACATCACCCGTGTTTTCTTCTGGAGTGATAACTTCCAGCTTCATAATAGGCTCAAGTATAATTGGCTTAGCATTCTTAGCAGCTTCTTTGAAACCAACCTTTGCAGCTAATTCGAAAGACAGCTGATCTGAATCCACCTGGTGGAAAGATCCATCAAACAACCGAACTTTCAAGCTGTCGATTTCGTAACCAGCCAAGACACCATTCTTCATTGCTTCCTTGAATCCTTTCTCCACTGCTGGAACAAATTCTTTTGGAATTGAACCACCAAAGATATCATTCACAAATTCTAGTCCTTGCTTAGTCGGATCGTCAACTGGTCCCATTTCGAACTTGATGTCCGCAAACTTACCACGTCCACCCGATTGCTTTTTGTATACCTCTCTATGCTCTACAGTCTGAGAAATTTGCTCTTTGTAGTTTACTTGAGGTGCTCCTTGGTTACATTCAACCTTGAACTCTCTTTTCAAACGATCAACAATGATATCTAAGTGAAGCTCACCCATACCACTAATAATGGTTTGACCAGTATTCTCATCAAAGTTCACTTTGAAAGTCGGATCCTCTTCAGCCAATTTGGCTAAAGCCATACCCAGCTTATCTACATCACTTTGCGTCTTAGGCTCAATCGCCAAACCGATTACCGGATCAGGGAAGTCCATTGACTCGAGCACGATAGGGCGCTTCTCATCACATAAAGTATCACCAGTACGGATATCTTTAAATCCTACCAAAGCAGCAATATCTCCAGCTTGTAAATGAGGAACTTGCTTTTGCGTATTGGCATGCATTTCAAACACACGTGAAATTCTCTCTTTCTTTCCAGTTCTTGTGTTTAGCACGTAAGAACCTGAATCTAATTTACCCGAGTAAGCACGTGTAAAACATAAACGACCTACGAATGGATCGGTAGCAATTTTAAACGCTAAAGCGGCAAACGGCTCGTCTACGCTTGGCTTTCTCAATTCTTCTAACTCAGTATCAGGGTTGGTTCCCTTAATTGCATCCACATCTAGCGGAGAAGGTAAAATTTCCATTACCATGTCCAACATGGCCTGAACACCTTTATTTTTAAAAGCAGAACCACACATCATTGGCACAACTTTACCACCGATAGTAGCTTCTCTCAAAGCATCCAAAATTTCTCTTTCCGTGAGAGACTCAGGATCTTCGAAGTATTTCTCCATTAAGGTATCGTTGAATTCAGCTACCGCTTCGAGCAATTGCTCTCTGTACTGCGTCGCTTCATCCAAAATATCAGCTGGAATATCTACTTCCTTGAATGTCATCCCTTGATCTTCCTCATTCCACACGATTCCTCTAAAGTTGATCAAATCAACCACTCCTTTGAAGTTATCTTCAGCACCAATAGGAATTTGTAACGGCAAAGCATGGCTACCTAACATTTCTTTAACTTGTGTGCACACGTTTAAGAAATCAGCACCCTGACGGTCCATTTTATTCACGAATCCGATACGCGGCACGTTATAGTTATCAGCCAAACGCCAGTTTGTTTCCGATTGCGGCTCCACGCCATCAACCGCTGAAAACAAGAACACCAATCCGTCTAATACTCTCAACGAACGATTAACCTCAACGGTGAAATCCACGTGACCTGGAGTATCGATAATGTTGATGTGGTATTTATCGCCTCTGTAATCCCAGTGTACTGTCGTTGCAGCAGACGTAATTGTAATACCCCTTTCTTGCTCTTGCGCCATATGGTCCATAGTAGCTGCACCATCGTGCACCTCACCAATTTTATGAGTAACACCGGTATAATAAAGAATACGCTCAGTAGTAGTCGTCTTACCTGCATCAATGTGCGCAGCGATACCAATATTTCTTGTGTATTTTAAATCTCTAGACATGTCTTCCGCTTATTAAAATTTAAAGTGAGAGAAGGCTTTGTTTGCCTCAGCCATTCTGTGCGTATCTTCTCTTTTCTTAACTGCCGCACCTTCACCTTTGGCTGCAGCCATGATTTCACTACCTAATTTTTCCGCCATTGATTTACCATTACGTAAACGGGCATATTTGATTAGCCACTTCATTCCTACCGAACGCTTTCTTGCTGGACGAACCTCTGTAGGGATTTGGAAAGTAGCACCACCGATTCTTCTACTTCTTACTTCAACCCCAGGAGATATCGCTACTAAAGCTTTTTTCCAAAGCTCGTAACCCTCTTCCCCAGATTTTTCAGTCGCATAGTCAATTGCATCATAAAAGATTTTATATGCAATTGTCTTTTTTCCATCCAACATTAAGTTGTTTACGAAAAAAGTCACATTCTCATCACCGAATCGTGGATCCGGTTGATAATACCTTTTCTGCGGTTTTCTTTTTCTCATTACTTATTTATTTTTTCGGACGTTTAGCTCCGTATTTAGACCTAGATTGCAATCTACCTTCAACACCAGAAGTATCCAAAGCACCTCTAACAATGTGATAACGTACACCTGGTAAATCCTTCACCCTTCCTCCTCTTATCAATACGATAGAGTGCTCTTGGAGGTTGTGTCCTTCACCAGGAATGTAGGCGATTACCTCGATTCCGTTGGTTAATCTAACCTTAGCTACCTTTCTCAATGCTGAGTTCGGTTTCTTCGGTGTAGTGGTATATACTCTGGTACATACTCCTCTCTTCTGTGGACACGCATCTAAAGCTCTAGACTTGCTTTTGCTAATAATCTGCTTACGTCCTTTTCTTACTAATTGTTGAATTGTAGGCATAAATTGCTTAAAATTTTAGGACTGCAAAGGTATGGAAACATTTTTAATTAAAAAACGGATTTTTATTTTTTTTAGGTCAATCCAATTATTTTTTGGGTATAAGCGGTTTCATGGCCCATTCTCACTGGCTTCAAGCTGTGTAATTTGAATGTCAAAATCATCATAGATTAATTAGCTTCCAGAAGAATAAAAGGGTCATCATCTTATTCCTTTTTTCTTGATAAAAAAGTAAGCAAAAATCAAGCCTGTAAATTAATTAAACAAAACGATAGCATAATGAATACAGGGACAAGGCTGTCAATCAAATTTGTAGCAATGTGTTAAACGACTATTGACTCTGAAAAAAAAGAGATACTTTTGTTTTTCTCTAAAAAGTATGATAATGAGTAGATACGAAAGGATGTCCGCCAAGTTTTTTAGCGGCAATAGAAAGTCATTTATGAAGCAGATGGTCAAGGGTTCAATGGCAATATTCCACTCGAATGATGTGATGCCAAGAAGTGCTGATGGCCACCACCCTTTTCGTCAAAATCCTGACTTCTACTATTTGACCGGGATCGACCAAGAAGAATGCATACTCATTTTGTATCCTGATGCGCCTACTAAAGCGCAACGCGAAATTTTATTTCTCAGAGAAACAAACGAGATGATAGCTGTATGGGAAGGGGCTAAAATCGACATGAAACAAGGAACTGCTATTTCGGGTATCGAACATGTCAAGTGGAATGACAGCTTTGAGAGTACTGTGGCTCATTTGAGCAATACGGTAAGTTCTTTCTATTTAAATATGAATGAAAATGACCGCGCACACAGTGAATTAGAAACTAAAGACGTCCGATTTGCTAAGGAGATGCAGTCGAAGTATCCATTACACAACTATCACCGAAGTGCGCCCATTATCTCCTATCAGCGCAGTATTAAACAGCAAGAAGAGATTGACGTGATGCAAAAAGCTTGTGATATCACAGAAAAAGCATTTCGACGGGTATTGTCTGCAACCAAACCTGGTATGAAGGAATATGAAGTAGAAGCTGAAATCATTTCTACTTTTATTAAACACGGCGCAACAGGTCATGCCTACTCTCCAATTATTGCTTCAGGTGCCAATGCTTGTGTACTGCATTATGTGGCTAACGATCAAGTTTGCCGCGATGGAGACTTATTATTGATGGACTTTGGTTCAGAATATGCCTGCTATGCTTCGGACCTGTCGCGGACTATTCCGGTGAATGGACGCTTCACTGAGAGACAAAAAGAAGTATACAATGCTTGTTTAAATATTCATAACGAAGCGAAAGCGATGTTAAGTCCAGGCATGACGCTCAACGAATTCAATGCTGAAGTAAAAAGCATGATGGGAGCTGCTTTGGTAGACATCAAACTTATAGATAAAAAGGCAAGCAAAGAAGAACGTATGCGTCTAACACAAAAATACTTTCCTCATGGTACCAGTCACTTTATGGGCATTGATGTCCATGATGTTGGTGCTCGTTATGGCAAGATAGAAGAAAACATGTGTTTTACCATTGAGCCGGGCATATATATTCGGGAGGAAGGTATCGGTGTGCGCATCGAAAATGATATTATCGTTAAAAAAGGCAAGAATATCGACTTGATGGAAAATATTCCGATAACGGTAGCGGAGATTGAAGAGTTAATGAATAATTAATAATGGACAAGGTATAAGATTCCGAACCGACTTGACAGGTTCTCAATCCTGTCAGGTCGTTTTCTTTAAGTATCTTTCTTAATCTGATTCAGCAAGATATCAATTTTATGATTGATCGCATTTAAGCGCCCCTCTCCTTGTTCAAGGTCGAAACTCATCTTGCTAGCAAAGTGCCACAACTCTTGCACCT
>JAFMKE010000133.1 GCA_017853115.1 Verrucomicrobiota bacterium | reverse complement strand
TTTCCTTGCTCAACCCCTTCCCTTTTTAGACCCTTTTTTAGTACTTTGCAAGTAAATTCCTGTTGTGGATTTCTAACGCGTTTTGCCGTTTATTTAAATTCAATTATCACCATGCCTCAGTTTTCTCATTTGCATTGCCACACCCAGTTTTCACTTTTGGACGGAGCCGCCTCTATTCCAGATATGATAGCTAAGGCAAAAGCAGACGGACAAGCTGCGGTGGCTATTACCGATCACGGCAACATGTTTGGTGCTTTTAAATTTGTGGCTGAAGCCCAGAAGCAAGGCATTAAACCAATCATTGGCTGCGAGTTTTATGTGGTGGAAGATCGCTTCCAAAAAAGTTTTACTAAAGAAAATAGAGACAAGCGTTACCATCAATTGTTGTTGGCGAAAGACGAGGTGGGTTATCGTAACCTATCCAAGCTTTGTTCTTTAGGATATATTGAAGGCTTGTATAGCAAGTGGCCACGTGTGGACCGCGAACTGATTAAGCAATACAGCGAAGGATTAATAGCCACTACTTGTTGTATTGGTGCAGAGGTGCCACAAGCTATTATTCATAAAGGAGAAGAAGCTGCAGAGAAAATATTTCTTGAATGGTTGGATATTTTTGGGGAAGACTACTTCATAGAGTTACAACGACATCATATTGAGGACCTTGATGGTACGGGCGTGAGCCAAGAGGACGTAAATCAGGTTTTATTGAAATGGAGTGAGAAGTATAAGGTGCCAGCTATCGCGACCAACGACAGTCATTATGTAGAGGAAGAGGATGCTAATGCACATGATATTTTACTTTGTGTGAATACAGGAGAATTGCAAGCGACACCTATTGGAAAGGGTGAAAACTTTAAAACTAAAGGAACGCGTTTTGGCTTCCCCAATCAGGAGTTTTTCTTTAAAACTACTGCCCAAATGGAGCAAGTGTTTAGTGATATTCCTTTCGCGTTGGAAAACACACAGATGATAGTGGATCGTATCAATACCCCGCAACTCGAACGCGATGTGTTGTTGCCCAATTTTACTTTACCCCCAGGATTTAATACCCAATCAGAGTATTTGCGATTTTTGACATTTGAAGGTGCTAAAAAGCGCTATGGAGAGATTAGTGGGCATGTGGAAGAGCGTTTAAACTTTGAGTTGAAGGTTATCGATGATTCGGGTTATCCTGGCTATTTTTTGATTGTACAAGATTTCACAACAGCCGCACGACAAATGGGGGTAAGTGTGGGCCCAGGAAGAGGATCCGCCGCAGGCAGCGCCGTAGCTTATTGCATAGGAATTACCAATGTAGACCCAATAAAGTACGATTTGCTATTTGAGCGTTTTTTGAATCCGGAGCGTGTATCTATGCCCGATATCGATATCGACTTCGATGATGAAGGTCGTCAGCAGGTAATTGATTTTGTCGTGGATAAATATGGCAAAAATCAAGTGGCTCAAATTATTACTTACGGCTCTATGGCGGCGAAAATGAGCTTGCGCGATGTTGGTCGCGTGTTGGATGTTCCTTTAAGTGAGGTAGATCGTGTTTCTAAGGTTTTTCCAGATCATCTTAGCGCTAGTTTGAACAAGGTTTTAGCAGATGGTGGAGTTGACCCAAAGTTGAAAGACAAACTTAATGGAGAACAAAAACAAAAGGCAGAAGAATTCAGAAAGCTTGCAGAGGGTGGTGATAATATTGGTAAAATGATTACCGAAGCAAAGAAGTTAGAAGGGTCTATTCGAAACACAGGCGTTCACGCTTGTGGGGTGATTATTACTCCGGATGATATCACCAAGTATCTACCAATCACGGTGGCAAAAGATTCAGATTTATTGCTTACACAATTTGATAATTCTGTTGTAGAAAAAGCGGGCTTATTGAAAATGGATTTCTTGGGTTTGAAAACCTTGACCATTATAAAAGATGCTATTTCTATTATTGAAAAACGTCACGGTATAAAAATTGAACAAGATGATATTCCTCTCGATGATGAAAAGACTTTTCAGTTATTTCAAAAGGGCTTAACCAATGGTGTTTTTCAATTTGAGAGCCCGGGAATGAAGAAGCACTTGCGTTCGCTTAAACCAGACAAGTTTGAGGATATCATTGCGATGAACGCCTTGTATAGGCCGGGACCGATGGAGTATATTCCAAACTATGTGGCACGTAAGCATGGCAAGGAGAAGATAGAGTATGATATTCCTGCCATGGAGGGTATTTTGAAAGAGACCTACGGTATTACCGTATACCAAGAGCAAGTGATGTTGTTGTCTCAGCAGTTGGCGGGTTTCTCCAAAGGGCAAGCGGATTCATTGCGTAAAGCGATGGGTAAAAAGATTAAAGCTATGATGGACGATTTATATCCGAAATTTGTGGATGGATGTATCGCCAATGGCCATGATAAAAAATCGGTTGAAAAAGTTTGGAAGGATTGGGAAGCCTTTGCCGCCTATGCTTTTAATAAATCACACTCTACATGTTATGCGGTACTCGCTTTTCAAACAGCCTATTTGAAGGCGAATTATCCGGCGGAATTTATGGCTGCTGTGTTGGGGCACAATATGAACGATATTAAAAAGGTTACCTTCTTTATGGAAGAGTGTAAGCGTTTAAAAATTCCGGTATTAGGCCCAGATGTAAACGAGAGTTACAAAAAGTTTACGGTAAACAAAAAAGGAAAAATTCGATTTGCTTTGTCGGCCATCAAAGGTGTTGGTGGAGCGGCTGTTGATGCAATCATTGAAGAACGGGTAAATGGCGAATACAAGGATATTTTTGACTTCACTTCGCGAGTGAATTTACGAGCAGTAAATAAGAAATCTATGGAGAGCTTAGCTATAGCTGGTGCTTTCGATGAGTTTGAAGCGTGTCAACGAGCACATTTTATCATACCCGACCCTAGCGATAATTGTACACTCACAGAAAAAGCAATTAAGTTTGGTAATAGCGTACAGGCATCTTCTCACAGCGCCCAAAATAGTTTGTTTGGTGAGCTGGCCCCAATTGAAGTGGTTGCTCCAAAAATTCATACAGTAGAGGAGTTTGGTTTAATAGAGAAGTTAAATCGCGAGAAGGAAGTGATTGGAATTTATCTGACTGGTCACCCCTTAGATTCTTATGCCTTAGAGGTTAAATCATACACCACAGCGACCACAGCAAACTTTAAAGACAAAGCTAATCAGGTCGTAAAAATGGCCGGAATTATTACGAATTGTAATTCGCGTTTCACTAAGAAGGGCACGAGGTTTTGCAGTTTTACCCTGGAGGATTATGAAGGCTCTATGGATGTCTTTTTATTTGGTAAGGACTATGTGGAATTTGGTAATATGGTGGAAATTGTCGGCAATATGGTTTTTGTTACGGGTAAATACCAGCAGCGACCTTATGGGAATAGTGATGAATTTGAATTTAAGATTTCGAATATTGAGTTATTGGCCGATATTAAAGATCAGTTAACGAGTGGTATTAAGTTGACTTTCGACCTGAATAAACTGGATGAGGAGCTGATAGATAATGTGGTTGCCGTAATTGAAAGTCACCCAGGCAAGTACAACGTAAGCATGGAAGTTTTAGACCACGAGGAGCGATATAAAATCGATTTTTATTCTAAAAGCAAGCGCGTGGATGTTAGCCAGGATTTTATTGACGAATTGCTCGAAGCGGGTGATTTGGAGTATAGGTTGAATGGGTAACTAGTTGCCGACTAAATCTTTTTTCAAACTGCTGTTTATTGGATTTTCTCCCAACCAAATACCAAACACGGCCTTTTTAAAATCTTTTCCTTGTATGGTGGTTTTTAGCAGTCCGTTCTTATAAATCTCTGTGCCTTTATCGGCTACGTATACGAGTTCAAAAACATTTCCAGGCACAATTTCTTCGCTTGAAAAAGTTTTAAGCATGTGGTCAATTCTGGTCCGGATAGTCTTTGTGTTTCCGTTGGTGCTTTTGTCAAATCCCTCATTAATTGCTTCGCTCATATTATCGCTGTTAATCATATCTGAGGTGATTTCAAAACGAACAGCAAGCATTTCGTCTGAACTTAAGATAGCAGAGACATTAGCAGATTTCGAGGGCAGGTATAAGCCTATGGTGTAAAGTTTGAAAAACAGCTTCGAACGAATGCCACCACCATTAAGGACTAGGGTTTCTTCGTGGTAGCTGACTTTTGCAGGAAGCGTTACATTGTTTAAAGTAAGTTGCGCTTGGCCGCATATAGAAATAGAAAGTAAGGCGAAAAGAAGCAATATTCGATACATGTCTTTTTTTCTTGAAATTAGTGAATTTATCCTCTTCATACAATTAAGGTGCCGGCTTTTATTCTTGGTCTTTAAAGATCTTAGTTATCCTTCCTACGCTTCCATTGTCCAGCATTACCTTGATACCATGCGGGTGGTGTGGCGACTTCGTGAGAATACGTTTGACCATTCCCTCGGTTTCTTCTCCTGTTTGTTGGTGGTTTTTTTGTACAACGGCTACCCAAGTGCCAATCTGAATGTTTTTTCTGTTTCGACCGTCCACTAGCTAGCATTTATAATTTCTTCTATGATATCGAGGTGGTGCGCTGTATGAATATGGATAAACTTCTTGCTCTGTGCAAGATTTAGGTCGCCAAACATTGGGTGTTCAAAGTGTTGTTTAGGGTGCAAACTATTTAACATGCTTAGGGACTTTTGCGCCTTCTTTAGACTTTGCGGCAAACTCGAATGATCAATTGCCTCAAGGTTATTAAAGGGTTTGGGCGATCGGGCTTTTCCTCGAGGAATGCGATTGGTCCAAAGGATATAGTATTTGCCGATGTTAAAATTTGGCTTAAATTCTTCGGGCTTTGAGTTACTTACCGTTTTACAAATGGCAGTAATAATTTTTAAGCTATGGTCCAGGTGCCAATCAACGCCTCTTGCAGAGATATTGGAATTGCTTTTATCTGCCTGAGGTAATGCATTTTCCAACCGATGGAGCATTTTGGAGAAGCTCATATTTTTTATTTGGGTCCTATACTTGAAAGCTTAAAGGTAAAGCTTGAAG
>JAFMKE010000132.1 GCA_017853115.1 Verrucomicrobiota bacterium | reverse complement strand
CAATATTCTATAGATAATGGTTTGACATGGAACGATATTGTTTATATGCAGCCGAATGGTGAATTCTTACCGAGTAACCCGGGTCCGGGCAATCCGATGACCAACCCGCCATTTAATGCGGCTGGTACACCTTTTACGGTTTGGAATTCGGTGTGTTTCCCTTTGCCTCCTGGTGCCTTAACCAGTGCAACATCTTTCCAGTGGATTCAGGAGTTTAATTCAGGTGCTTGCTGCGATCACTGGGGTTTAGATAATATTCAAATTTTAGCAGCGGATCCTGCTTATGGTCTGTTTGATGAGGTGGGAAATTTCTTACCTTCCAATCAGTTTGCGTTAAGTCCAACCGCTGATTCAACATACACTTTCTTGTATACTAATGGTATAGATGACAGTTGTACAACAACGGCAACAGTTACTTTGAATCCAACCGATGCAGGTCCAGATATTATGGTTGCCTGTGATGGTATAGGTACAAACTTAATGGCCAATGGTGTAGCCCCATGGTCAAGTGTTACTTGGTCGCCTGCTACTGGTCTTACAGACCCGACTGATCCAAATACTTTTGCGCTACCTTTGGTGGATACAGATTATGAGTTAACGTCTGATTGCGGTGTTGATACAGTTACCGTATTTGTTGAGGATTCTTATGTAATAAATATAACCCCGCCAGATACTATATGTTTGAATGGGTCAACATTCTTGAATTTAACAACTTCTCCATCAAGTGTTCCAATTGCTTCTGTAGAATGGAGTAGCCCAGGAACACTGAATTCGCCAACAGGTAACCAAGTTTTAGCGAGCCCAACTGTGACCACACAGTATATAGCAACAGTTACTTCAGATAGTGGTTGTGTTATTCAGGATTCAGTTACTTTGGTTGTCCAAGGATTTGCTTCATCAATCGAAGTAACGCCTTCTGATCCGAGTGTTTGTTCAGGGTCTTCAGTTAATTTGACGGCAGATATTGTGGCTAACCCTAGTCCATATACACTAATTCAAGGAACTTATAATCCATACCCAACTACAGGTGGCACAGCTATCACGGGTCTCTCTGATGATAATACCGTAGGTCCATTCAACATTGGATTTACCTTTCCATTCTTCGGCAACTTTTATAATAGTTTCTGGCTTTCCTCTAACGGTTTCATGACTTTCACTAATCCTACAGGATCATTTTTGGGAAATGCAAATATTCCAAACGGTGCTCAACCAAATAATATTATTGCTTGGGCATGGGATGATATGAATTTTAATGCCGGGGGAACTGTGAATTATTATACTGGAGGAACGGCTGGTAATCAGTTTATGGTAATTAACTTTCTTAATGTTCCTCATTTTGGAGGTGCTCCAGGAACAGAGGTTTCCGTTCAAGTGGTTATATACCAAAGTGGTTTAGTCGAAATTAATAATATCAATGTAGTGCCAGATTCTCCATTTGGAACGATGACGCAAGGAATTGAAAATGCCAATGGTTCGCAAGGTGTCGCTGAACAAACCTTTAATAACACCAACTTTACTTCGATTGCTGAAAATTATTCGTTCGTTCCAATAACTGGACCTGTTAATCCTGTTTACACTTGGAGTCCACCTTTATATTTAAACGACACGACAGGGCAAACAGTTACTTCTACTCCAGAGGGTGATATTGAGTATTTCGTGACCATGGTAGATGGTATTTGTTCTTCTACAACAAGTGTATTTGTTAATGTTGATTCGCTTGTTTTCTTAGGAGATTTAGATTACTTCTTAGAATGTCCAGAAGATTCATTCCAGTTTAACGTGCAATTTGAAACGAATATTTTTAACAACCTTTCTAATGGCCCATGTACTTTAGGTGGCTCGGGAGTTTTTACGCTTGGACAAGTAGGTGCTGGAACTGCTTCTACGGGTGCACCGACACCTTACGAAGGTTTTTGGGAAGACGGAAGAATGCAGGTTATCTACACGGCAGCTGAGTTAAATGCTGCTGGTTTTACAGGAGGTGAGCTCGAGTCTATTGCTTTCAATGTAACGAATAAGGCTAGTACAGCTCCCTATAATAATTTCACGGTTCGAGTACAGCCAACTACACTTACTACCTTAACTAACTTTATAAACGCTGGTTTTACAACGGTTGTTAATCCATATGCGCATACAACGGCGCTTGGATGGAATTGGCACGTATTTGATAATTCATTTTGTTGGGATGGTGTAACAGATTTATTGTTTGAAGTGTGTTTCGATAATGCAGATTGGACAAGTGATGACGATGTAGAGTATACTAATTCTGCCAGTAATCAGGTAGTTTATGACTTTACAGATGGTGCAGCAGGATGTACGCTGCCTAACGCAACAGCGAGTAATCAGAAGCCGAATCTTCAGTTTAACTATGAAAATTTGGTGGGTGGATTAGCTCCAATTGTAGCTCAATGGTCACCATCGGCTGCTTTTGTGAATGATACAGTAGAAAATCCAATTTTGATCTTGGCGGACATGACCGCTCAATATCCGGTAACTATCGCTGCTGGTAACTGCGTGAATACGGATACTGTTACGGTAAGTTTTGGTGCGGGTTATACCTTAACCAACGATACAGCGGTTTGTGATGGAGAAAGTGTACAATTAAATGCAAATGGTGGTTCGAATCATGTTTGGACTCCCGATAATGGTACGTTAACGTCTACCACTATTCCTAACCCAGTGGCAACACCAACAGGAACAACGGATTATATTGTGAGTCTAGATTTAACCAATTGTAGTATTCAAGATACGGTGACGATTACCGTAAATCCATTACCTGTATCGACCATTAATGGTGGAGCCGCAGAAGAAGTTGTTTGTGATGGTTCGATAGCTAGTTTAGTGTCAACTGCAGATCCAAACTGGAATAATGAATGGACAGGTCCTGAAACCGGAACGGGAGTTAGTCTCGATCCTACTACAGAGGGTATTTACGTGTTAACGTCAACGGATGCTAATGGGTGTGTTTCATCTTCTTCTATTGTCGTAGGCTTTTATGATAATCCGGCTTTAAATCCGGACGCAGTTCGAAATATACTTTGCTGTGCTGGAGATGAAGTTGTAATTGACTTTGCTAGTTTGATCACTAACAATGTTGACTTTGGTGAAGCTTATTGGGATAATAGTTCAACACCGGCTGGTGCTAACTTGACAATTGCATCGAATGATGACGGCACCTACGATTTAAGAATCGTATCCTTGGATGGTTGTGAAACCATTACCCAGTTAACCTTTGAAACGAATTGTATTAATCCTGATATTGTTGATGTAGATTCGGTTATTTTTGGAACGACTGAAGTTTACGTTGTTGAAGGTGATTATCCAATAACCAATGAGGTGTGGACGCCGAGTTTCACTGGAAATGAATTCTTGGCTATCACAGCAGCAAATGAATTCGAGACTGTTGTTGTGAATGCAGAAGCTGAGTTTGTTCTTAATGATGGCAGTACGCACATTTGTACAGAAATTGATTCAAGTCAGGTGTATATTTTCTTACCACCAAATCCAGAAATGCCTGACGCCTTCACTCCGAATGGCGATAATTTGAATGATGTTTTATTCCCAGTAAATATAGATCCGGCTACTACAATAACAGCTTTCAAGGTGTTTAATCGTTGGGGCGATGTAGTGTATGAATACAACGGAGATAATGGTTGGGATGGAACATTTGAAAGTGAAAAGCAGCCAGCAGATGTTTACAATTACTACTTGGTAATTGACAAAATATCATCTGAGTTGGTATTGTCAGGATCTGTTACTCTAATTAGATAAAACTTAAAACCCAAATAAATGAAATCAAGAATTATAATAATTATAGCCTGCTTGATGCTTGTGAGTACCAAGCTGAGTGCTCAGGACATTCATTTTTCTCAGTATTATGCGTCCCCACTCACTTTGAACCCTGCATTGACAGGAAAGTTCAATGGTTTATGGCGAGTGACAGGCATATACAGAGATCAATTTAGGAATGCAGTAAGTCAAAACCCTATGGCATACATGACGCCTTCCATGTCTGTAGATTTCTCTTTACTAAAGAATAAATTGAAAACGGACGCTTTAGGTGTTGGAGCGGTAGTAGTTTATGATCAAGTTGGAGGATTACAAACGCTTAAAGCGGGAGTAAGTGCCGCCTATCACAAAGGGTTAGACAAAGATGGAAAATATCATCTAGCCTTGGGTCTTCAAGGAATATACGGAAACAGACAGCTTGATCCGAATTTTACTTTTGAAGAAGAATTATTTGCCAATCCTACTTTTCAGGATGATCAGTTTTTAGCGAATAATTCTGCCCCTGTTAACTCATTCGATATGAATGCCGGGTTATTGTTTGACGGTCAGTTTACGGATAATATGACTTTCTATGGGGGATATTCATTTATGAATATACTGCGTCATAATGATGATTTTATTGCTGACTCTAACGGAAATCCTGAGTTCGAAACCCCTCATAGACACGTTGCTCATGCTGGATTTGAGTTTGCGGTAAAGAAGTTTCTGATTATCCCTGGTGCTCTTTACCAGACTACTGCGAAAACTAAAGAAATTAATTTCGGTTCTACTTTTGGATATGAGTTAATGACAAAGAAAGAAAAGCAAACTACTCTTTTCTTAGGCGCTTGGTATAGATGGGATTTAGCCTTGATTGCTAAAGCAGGTGTTGATTTTGAAAATTTCCGAATAACAGGTGCGTATGATTTAGGTATTGCTGGTTTAGGAAGAGATCTTAAAAATGATACGGGCGCTAGAATGCCTAATGCTTTTGAAATCGCTGTTAGCTATTTCGGACCTTATGGGACTCCTCCAGCAGCAGATACTTATTTATTCAACCCAAGATTTTAATCCCTACTTAAAAACTATAATATGAAGATTAGAAATTTATTTATACTCGGGATAGGAGCCCTTACCATATCATCTTGTGCTACATCGAAAAAGATAAAATTGGCAGATGACTTGTTTGATGAGGGTAGCTTTTATAACGCTGTTGATGCCTACACGGAAGTTCAACAGAAAAAGGAGAA
>JAFMKE010000131.1 GCA_017853115.1 Verrucomicrobiota bacterium | reverse complement strand
GCAAGGTTTTTTAATTTCTATTTTTTCTTCACTTTCGCGACACTTTTCATTGTGTCAACGACTATCGCAGATGCGATGAAGATGGATGAGTAGGTACCAACTAAAATACCTAACAATAAAGCAAATGAGAAACCTCTAATCGCTTCACCACCAAATATGAATAATATTAATACTACGAGTAAAGTAGTGAAAGAGGTCATCAAGGTTCTACTCAATGTACTATTAATCGCAGCATTAACATTGGTCAAAATATCTTTCGTCGGGTGCTCATCGAAGTACTCACGTATTCTGTCAAAAACAATAACCGTATCGTTAATCGAGTACCCAATAACCGTTAGAATCGCTGCTATAAATTTCTGTTCTATCTCCAGCGAGAATGGGAACCATTCACCCCAGAAAATAGAGAATACAGATAATAGAATAAGTGAATCGTGAATAACCGCACCAAGCGCTCCTACACCATATTGCCATTTTCTAAAACGAATCAATAAATAAAGGAAAATAAGCACCGCACCAACACCACCGGCCCAGAAAGCACTCGTTTTGATATCATCTGCAATCGAAGTATCTACTTTATTAGACTGAATTAATGCTGAACGCATAAATTCTTCTTTGCTTGGCTCTGAAACAAACTCGCCTTTCAAGGCATCATATAACATATGAGTAACTGTAGAGTCCGTTTTCGGATCTTTGCTTTCAATGGCATATGAGGTGATGATTTGAACAGTTTGATCGTTGCCAAAGGTTTTTACCTGTGGAGTAGCACCCAAAACATCACTCAAATCGCTTCGAATAGCATCTGTTCCAACAGTTTGGTCGAATGCCACGACATATGAACGTCCGCCTTTAAAGTCAACACCCAACTCGAAACCTTTGGTAAACATGGAAACTAACCCGGCTAAAATGATAACAGCTGAGATAGCATAAGTAATTTTACGCTTGCCCAAGAAGTCGAAATTGGCATCTTTCAAAATGTTTTCACTCCACGACATGGAAACCTTAACTTGCTTATCTCTATCACTCATCGCATCGAATATTAATCGCGACAAGAAAACTGCAGAAATAAATGAGGCAATGATACCGATCATTAACACAATAGCGAATCCTTTAACCGGACCAGCACCTAACCATAGTAGGGTAGCAGCGGTAATAAAAGTAGTTACATTCGCATCGATAATTGCACTATAAGAACGAGAGAAACCGTCAGAGATCGCCAAACGAGCACCTTTCCCTTTCCTTAACTCTTCTTTGATACGTTCAAAAATAATCACGTTCGCATCTACAGCCATACCGATGGTTAAAACAATACCGGCTAAGCCAGGCAGGGTAAGTGCTGCACCTAATGAAGCTAATGTACCCATGATGAATACAATATTTACCAAAAGCGCAATATTCGCGATAATACCCGCATTGCTGTAATACATAACCATGAAAAGGATTACCAGTAAGAATCCTATACCTAAAGCTAACAAACCTGAACGAATGGAGGCATCACCCAAGCTGGCACCTACAACGGCTTCCTGCGGAATGTTGATTTGAGCATCTAAGCGACCAGACTTTAAAATATTCGCTAAATCCTTCGCTTCATCGAAATCATCTAGGCCAGTAATTTGAGAAGATCCACCCGCAATCTTGTTCATTACGTTAGGTGCCGAGAAAACTTTATCGTCTAAAACAATAGCAATTTGATTACCGATATTTTCTTCTGTGAGAATCGACCACTTGTTGGCACCAACATTATTCATTCGCATAGATACTGCCGCAGCACCAAACTCATCCAGGACTGAACGTGCATCCGTTATCACATCTCCGCTCAAAGCAGACTTTCCATCTATTCCTTTCTGTAAAGCAAACAAAGCATAAAAATCATTTGCATTTTCGCCCGTGCCTTTAAACGGCTTAGCGGCCCAAGCAATCTTGATTCTTTGCAAATCAAAAATCGCTTTAATCTCTTCCATGGCTAGGTATTCTTTTACCTTCTCCATGTCTTTTTTCGCTACATAACCTACAACAGCTCCCGGTCTCCAAAACTGACGACCATCTTGCACATCGATATTGGGTTGAAGCACATCAAACAAGGGATTGAAAGCGTTTGCCGCAGACGAATCTTCCTCTAAACTTTCAAGACCTGCCAAATCATCGCCGAATAAGTCTGCCTCTAGCTCATTTAAATCGCTTTCTTCCACATCTTCCTCAGCATCAGGCGCATCTTCAATTACATCCTCGCTTTCAATAGTTTCCACCGCTTCTTCAGCTTCAAGAGTACTTTCTTCCAAACCTAAAACACCTACAAGGATGTCGTTGGCCTGAAACAACAAATTACCCGCAACACTTGCATCTACTGTTTCATAAAATTCGAGTACAGCAGCCGACTGAATAATATTGCGCACACGGTCTGTGTTGTCTGCACCCGGCAACTCGATGTAAATACGACCATTAGCATCCGGCTCAGAAATAAAAGGTTGAGCAACTCCAAATTCGTCGATACGCGTTGTTAATACGTTGTGCGTTTCACTATTTTTCGCACTAGCTTCTTCTTGCAATACCTTTAAAACTTCTTCATTTGAAGAGTCAAATGAAATTTTCTCTCTGAACTTTTCAATCGGTGCGAAGATCCCAGCTAACTTTGCATCTCCAGCAATTTTCTCATACTCTTTACCGAATAAGGCAATGAAATTGCCCTGGTTTTGCGATTGCGCAGCTACTGCTGCAGCCAAGGCATTGTTGAAATTTTCATCTTTGGTGTTGTTTGAAAGCTTCTTTAATACATCAGCCTGATCAATTTCAACCAACATACTAACCCCGCCTTTCAAATCGAGACCGAGATTCAAGCTGCGCTTGTTGATTTCATCAAAAGTAAAACCTAAGAATACCTCTTCATTCTTGATTGAATCCAAGTAGTAGTTCTTCGCTTTATTTTGTAAGAATGCTTTCTCTAAGCCATCTTCCACATCAAAGTTTAGACTCTGCGCATATTCTTCCGCTTGTCCAACAAACGAGTTTTTTATGAACGTGAAAGATAGCTGGAAAATCGATACAACGATTAACGCTATAATGACAATTCGAATAAATCCTTTTGCTTGCATATACTAAGGGTAATTTTTTTTAAGGCTGCAAATATACTATTATTCTAAGTGAATAATTGCAGTTTTAATTAAAAAGTTGAGCATGCCTTATTCCGAGCCGAAGACCGTGCTAAGGCGTGCAGAATATCAGCGGATGATAAAGCCGAAACTGTATGGAATATCAGCCTGTTTAAAAGAAATAAAATATAAGCCTGTAGCAAGTTGTTGTTCATACACTATGAACCCATTGCTGCTTTTATTCTCTTGGGAAAGTAGTTTTTTTCCTAAAGCATCGTGCATTTCAATGCGGCTGTGAGGGGCTAGGTCTTTAAAATGAATAAGCAGTTGTCCGTTGGAAGCGTTTCCTTCAATCCATACCTTCTGCATGGTATTCAAATCCTTGATGGGCGTACTGAAATCACAGGCAGTGTTGAAGTTTAATACTTTTTCAATAGCAGTTTCCAGCAAAACCTGCGTTTCTATTCTTGTTTGACACTGCGGGTGACTCATGCGAATGTCATAGCGCATTGAATCTGCAATCCCAATGTGATAAGAACCATTGAATTGACTGTACTTCAATGCGCTTTCGCCCAAAATTTCAATTTGCGCATGATTTACCGGCACATTATTCAAGGTGTCGAACACCACACCACTAAGGTAGGCGGCTCGGGTATAGGTGGGAGCTAAGATGAAAAGACCTTCTTCTCTGTCGCTTGCCAGAATATGACCACTCGGCAAGTAGGGGTAAACGCCCCAATTTCCTTCAAATCCAATATCTGATGAAAAAGGCGAAGTATCGTAGTTGCCTACTTCAACCAAGTTGTTTTTTAAGGTTGCATCAACAAGCGTGAGTCCATCTCTGTAATAAGAGGTAAACAAATAATCACCCAGGAAAAATGTATTATGGGGTATGACACTATCGCCGGGATTGCTTTGATAAACATCCAATAAACGGATATTATTTATATCTGAGATATCGTACATGTCGACAAAAGCGCCTGGTTTTTCGTCCGTCGTTGCCAAATAATTCCCGTCATCGCTCAACCAACAGTTGTGGGTAAAGGCCCGACTGGTGGTTTGCCGAGCTAAAACTAAAGGCTGACTTTTATCTCGAATGTCAACTATGGAAAAGGTTCCATTACCGATCTCCGCAGTGTAGAGCGTGTCGCCACGAACATAAGCATCATGGACATATTGGTTATCATATAGACCAACAAATTCGGGTGCAAAACGATTACTGACATTGAGGTCAATCATAAAAGCGCCTTGGTTCGAAATGTTGCTTCCGAGCAGGTATCCCACACCATTCTCATCAATGAAAATGTTGTGCGCCGTTTGGTAATCAAAAGTATCTATGGCGCTCACGTATTGATGATTGATGCTATTGGGCAAATTGCTTAAGTCCACGATAAGGAGTCCGCCGCCTTCTTCATTGCAAACGTAAGCAAAGTCATTGAAGGTTTTTACATCTCTCCACTGACTGGTATCTCCAAATATCTCAAACAACAAAACAGGGTTTTGAGGAATACTAACATCTACAATCAGAAGGGAAACTTCAGACCCAATCAAGGCATACTCGCTACCCGAAGTATCTGTATATCCCCATATATCGTTGATTTTATTTTCGAAAGGGAGGAAGCCCAATAAGTCTATGTTTTTTTGCGCTTGCGATTGAATCAAGCCAACTAGAAATGCGAGAAGAATAGAAAACTTTCTCATTAGCGCACCCGTACTTGTTCGAAGTTTTGAATTTTGTAAATAAGTAAGGCAGTGTTTTCTACGCGCGAAACTTGACCGTTTTCATCCAATACTTCGATGAAATGATATTTTCGATTGATTGGGTTTAAGGTTTTATCTATTAAGTTATCGTAGTATCCAATGCCAAACTCATCCAATTGATTTAAAAAGATACTGCCCATTTCATACCCTAAATAAACAGCTTGGCTCGGCTTGCTTTTGTATTT
>JAFMKE010000130.1 GCA_017853115.1 Verrucomicrobiota bacterium | reverse complement strand
AAATAAAAAAGCCCCTGATGAAACAGAGGCTTTAATATTATATCGTGCAGCGTATGCTTATTTTTTTCTTGCGTATTTGTTTTTGAATTTCTCAATTCGTCCTGCCGTATCAACAAATTTCATCTTACCAGTGAAATACGGATGCGAAGTATTCGAAATTTCAATTTTAATTAATGGATACTCGTTTCCATCTTCCCAAACAATGGTTTCTTTCGAATTTGCACAAGATTGAGTCAAAAAAGCCTCATCATTTGAAATATCTTTGAAAACCACTTTTCTATAATTCTCAGGATGTATTCCGTTTTTCATTTCACTTAATTTTTAAAGGACTGCAAAGTTAATTCTTTTTTAATATTCTGCCAAATAATATTTGGAAGTTTATACAAAAACTAAAGGTCCTAACAAATTCCGCTCGTTTGTTTGTAGATTCACTTATACCAATACCTTTATAGTACAATCATGAAAAAGTATATTTTTGGTTTTCTCCTTCTGCTCCTCATCACCTTTGGTATTTATATGTTTAAAAAACCCATACCTATTGATGAACTCAAAGCCAAGTATACCGATGACTACTCAAACTTCATAAGTATTAATGGATTGAAGGTTCATTACAAAAAGAAAGGACAAGGTACACCCATACTGCTCATTCATGGTACATCATCCAGCCTCCAAACCTGGGAAGCATGGGAAGATCAATTATCTCAACAGTATACATGCTACAGCATCGATATGCCTGGCGGGGGCCTTACAACTCCACCTGCAGACGACAACTACGCAATAGCTACCTATCGAGAATTCATCGATTCATTTGTTATAAAACTCCAAATTGACAGTTTCTACCTGGCGGGCAATTCACTCGGCGGACACATCGCTTGGGACTATGCCGCAAATTCCAATTTGAACGATCGGGTTAAAAAGCTAATCCTTCTCGACCCATCCGGATTCTTTGATCCTACAAGGCCGAAACCTTTAATTTTTCAGTTAGCGCAGAGCGACTTGTTATTCAACCTCATCGAACACCTCAATACCAAAGCCTTTGTTATTAAAAGTTTGAAAGAGGTGTACTACAATGATGATTTAATAACTGAAAAGACGATCAGCCAATATGCAGATCTTAATCTTCGCAAGGGAAACAGAAAAGCATTTTTCCTAAAAGTTCGGCAAATAGAAACAGGCGATAAACAAGATTTAAAAAAAATCGCTTGTCCTACACTAATTCTCTGGGGAGAAAATGACCTGTGGATTCCACTAAAACTTGCGGATATCTTCACCGCCAATGTTCCAAACAACCAACTAATTGTTTATCCCGAATGCGGACACATTCCAATGGAAGAATTACCTGAAGAATCCGTGCAAGACGCTATTCACTTCCTGGAACAATAGAAATTCAATAAGGAAAAAATCGCTAATCTACCGGATGATTACTCTTCAAATTGGATGGATTATCTCTTCCTTTTAGCCTATCTTTGCATCATGTCGGCTGGTTTACATATTTATAACACTCTCTCTAGAAAGAAAGAATTATTTGTTCCTCTTAATCCGCCATTCGTTGGTTTGTACGTTTGCGGACCAACGGTCTACGACGAGGTGCACTTGGGAAATATGCGTCAATTCACCAGTTTTGATGTGGTCTACAGGTATTTGAGCCATCTGGGTTTTAAGGTGCGTTATGTGCGTAACATCACTGATGTGGGGCATCTAACGGACGACGGCGATCAAGGGGAAGATAAGATTGAAAAGAAGGCGCGCGCAAATCAAATTGAGCCGATGGAAATCGTACAGAAGTACACCAATGGATTTCACCACATTGCAAAACTTTTCAATTTAATCGAGCCAAACATTGAACCCACTGCTACTGGTCATATTATTGAACAGATTGAAATGGTCAAACGTATTCTAGCAAATGGTTATGCTTACGAAGTGAATGGCTCTGTATATTTCGATGTAAAACGATACATGCAAGACCATAAGTATGGCGAACTTTCCGGACGAAAAATCGATGAGCAACTCGAACAAACTCGCGAAGAATTAGAAGGTGGAAGTGAAAAAAAGTACTTTGCGGACTTCGGTATTTGGAAGGCTGCCGCTCCTGAAACTATTATGAAGTGGCCGTCTCCATGGGGTGAAGGCGTTCCGGGATGGCACCTAGAATGTTCCGTGATGAGCACCAAATACCTCGGTCAAGAATTCGACATACACGGCGGCGGGATGGATCTTAAATTCCCCCACCACGAATGTGAAATCGCTCAGAGCGTAGGTGCGGATGGGAAGGCACCTGTGCGCTATTGGATGCATGGCAATATGCTGACCGTAAATGGCGAAAAAATGAGCAAAAGTAAGGGCAACTCTTTCCTTCCTATGGAGTTGTTTTCAGGGAGTCATCCTATGCTGAGCAAGGGATTTAGCCCAATGGTCGTTCGTTTTTTCATGCTTCAAACACACTACAGCAGCACCCTCGATTTTTCCAATGAGGCCCTGGAAGCCTCCGAAAAAGGATTTCAACGATTAATGAATGCTTACACGAATGTTTGGAAGCTATCGGCCTCTGCTGATGGAAATCCAGTGCTACTCAGTGAAATTCAAAAGTACAGCCAAGCTTGCGAAGAACACATGAATGATGATTTCAATACGCCAAAAACAATTGCATCCCTATTTGAGTTGGCCGCGATCGTCAATAAGGTGAGTAATGGTCTAGAAAAAATCCATGAGGAGGCGTTAACGGTTTTACAGCAAACGATGAAAACCTACATTGAGAAGGTATTGGGATTACAGCCCGAAGCCAATCAAGACTCCCAAACCCTGGATAAAGCGATGGATTTGATTATTGAAATTAGAAAACAAGCTCGTCAAAATAAAGATTGGGCAACTTCCGACCAAATCAGGGACGAACTGGCAGCGGCAGGTATTCAGATAAAAGACACCAAAGACGGAACAAGCTGGTCATTGGTATAGCTTTTAAATAGTTAAATATGAAAAATATCGTTTTTGTATCCCTTATTGCTCTTGTATTCCTTGCCTGCAAACCGAATAATCAGACCATTGAAATAGAAAAAGTGGAGTCAATGCAATTGGCTGAAGCACCAATTTTCAATGAAGACTCTGCTTTCGCTCAATTGGAAAAACAGTTGAGTTTTGGTCCACGCGTGCCTAATACTGCGGCGCACCAAGAAGCAGCGAATTACCTACAAAAAATATTGGGCCATTACGCAGATACTTTGATTGTTCAAAAAGCTGAGCTTAAAGCCTACGACGGAACTATTTTAAAAGCAAGTAATATTATCGGCAGTTTTAATCTTACGGCCCAAAAACGAATTTTATTAGCTGCACATTGGGATACTCGTCCATTTGCGGATCAAGATGAGGAAGGCCTTACCGATCCGATATTAGGTGCCAATGATGGGGCAAGCGGTGTGGCTGTGCTTTTAGAAATAGCTCGTCAACTGCAGTTAACTCCGCCTGAAATAGGTATTGACATCATACTTTTTGATGCAGAGGATTACGGCCAACCAGCTTTCAGCGAAGATCCTTTTGTCCGCGACTCATACTGTCTGGGATCCCAATATTGGTCAAAAAATCCTCACATCCCTAATTATCAAGCAGACTTCGGCATATTGTTGGATATGGTTGGTGCACCAAACGCCCTGTTTACGCATGAAGGAACCTCGGTTAATTACGCTAATGAGTATCTGCATAAAGTTTGGTCAATTGCCCACGCCTTAGGTTACAACTCCTACTTTTCATATCTCCAAACCAATGCGATAACCGACGATCACTTATATGTTAATGCGATCACAGGCATTCCCATGATCGACATTATTCAACACGATGCCTCTACAAATTCAGGATTTGGATGGTATTGGCATACCCATGATGATAATTTGGATGCTATTGATAAGCGCACGCTTAAAGCTGTAGGCCAAACAGTATTACAAACCATTTATCAAGAAAATCAAGGCTTATAGCGCTTGTCGATACTGAACTTTTCAGGATGTTTGCCAGGGATATCTTGATAAAACTCCATAATTTCTTTCATATCAGCCGACATATCATCGCTTAAGTGAACGATTTTACCTACTCCTGCGATTTTCTTTTCATAGTTCAGATACCCTAGTGCTATCGGTACTTTGGCGATTTTCGCTACATGGTAAAACCCGGACTTCCACTCATCTCTGTATGAACGCGTTCCTTCGGGTGTGACGAGAACGACCAATCGATCGCGTCCTTGAAAAAGGGCAGCCATAGCTTCTACCATACTTGGCCTTTCCTCCCCTGGCGATTTGGGGCGACGATTGATTGGGATACCCCCTAAGGCATTAAATAGGATATTAAAAGGGAACCTGTACCAGGAATCCTTGATGGTAAAACGTACAGGAATATTTAAAACTGAAAAAGCCGCACGAGCTATTGGAAAATCCCAGTTACTCGTATGCGGTGAAGCAATCATTACACATCGGTTGACGCCTTCAGGAAGATTTTTATCTACTTTCCACCCGAGAATAAATAAGATCAATCGTGCAAACATGGTTTTACTTTTCCGCAAAGCTAATACGCTTTTGCTCATTATCGCGATAATTCGTGCAGAACCCTTCATTCATTCTTCAAAGATTCCGCGAAAATTCAGGGGATTTGGGTATCTTTGTATTCGTTCTTTGTTTAATGGGGCTGACCGGAATTGACGGCATGGATAGTAAGTATACCGGCAAGTCGAGTGTTGTGAGTTTCACTCGTAAATCCCAATTCATAATCTTTATTTTAAATGGCGAGTCTAACTTTGCCATGGCTGCCTAATTCTAGGAATTAGCGGCCTTTGTCCTTCATAGTTGACATCCGATAGATTATTGTTGGGCATCATATGCATCGGGTCCTCGTGATAAGAGAATTTTCTACTCTTATTAGGTTGTAATTGACAGAAATAAGGTATACATGGTTTTGTAAAGCGAACAGTGTATTCCCGACAATAAGCGTTTTACTAAGCTTGTAGAAAGTATACGGACTACATGACCGGACCAGGGTTCGAATCCCTGCAGCTCCACAAA
>JAFMKE010000020.1 GCA_017853115.1 Verrucomicrobiota bacterium | reverse complement strand
ACAGACTCAACAATCAGTTTTAACCCAATAGTTGGAGATTCTGTTGAGGTTAGTGGCGAAATTTATGCAAGTTCAGGTGTGACACGAATTCGAATTGCGTCTGTTACTTCTTTAGGAGCTGCTACTCCTTGGACACCAACAGTGGTTACAACAGCCTTGGATGAAAGCCACGAAGCGGAGTTAATTACTATTGAAGGTCTAACACTTCAGGGAACATGGGAAACTTCTGGTGGATCATATAATGTTAGTGCTTCTAATGCGAATGGCACATATGACATTCGCGTAGATGCAGATCGCGCTGAATTGTTTGCGCCAATCTTAACTGGTGGTGAAACATTCAACCTGACAGGAATTGGTTCACAATTCGATCCAACAGCACCTCGTACAGAAGGCTATCAAATCTTGCCTCGTTTCGAAAGCGATATCGACATTGATAATACTAATAGCATTCAAACAATCGAATTGGCAAACTTTAGCGTAAGTCCGGTACCTGCAAACGAAGTGTTGAACATTAGCTTCGACTACGACGGAAATGAAGCAGCAACTATCCGATTGATTAACGTAATTGGTCAGGCAAGTCTTGAAGCTAAAGTAAACTTAGTGAACGGAAATAATAAAACAAGTGTGGATGTTTCCAGCATAACTCCGGGTTTCTACATGCTTCAAATTGCTACAGAAAAAGGCGTAAGTAATACGAGTGTGTTAATTAAATAAACACATTGAATACAGAATTAGAAAGCCCCTTTCCTTTATCGGGAAGGGGCTTTTCAATTTCACAAGCTAACAAGACATCAAACTTATCAGCTTAAAAAAATTATCCAAATACGCGTTGTAAAAGTTCAGTTACACGGTGCAATGGATCTGTTCTAATTTTCTGTTCTTCCTCACCAATCAAATGAAAAATACCATCCAGTGCTTTATTTGTAACGTAGTCATTAATGTCCGTATTCACTTGATTTCCTGATAAGGTGTTGTATGTTCCAGTAACTTGAGACCAGATATTATCTGCACCTACCTCACCAATTTTATCCTCTACAATTGGCAAAAAAGCATTGTACAAAGCAGGGCGTGCATTGTTTTCCAAAAATTCTGTAGCTGCATAATCTCCGCCATTCAAAATACCTATAGCATCGCTAATTGTAATGTTTCGAATGGTTTCTTTAAAAATGTCTTTAGCCAAAGGAGTTGCCTGCTCAGCCGCACGATTCATTCGCTGAACAAAGTTTTCCGTTAAGCCTTCTAAGGCAGCACCTAAGATGGGATTGTTATTGATGTAAGTCAATATTTGAGCAGACTGCGCATCATCAGGAAACAAGATTTTAATTGTTGCATTTTGATAAAAACCATCCAATACCCCTGCTTGATTAACCGTGGTATCCGTACTAATTAATAAAGCCTCACGCAAACCAGCGGCAGTTTCATCATTTTGAAAAATGTCCTCTAACTCAGAGCAAGAGGGTAACATAAAACCCAACAAAACGCCCATAGCGAGCATAAAAAATCCGTACTTTTTCATTCTGTATTATCTTTGGTGTTAAAAATCATAGACTTCCTAAGTCTTTAAGACTTAGGAAGTCTATGATAAATGTACCGAATTCCGTGGAATTATTAAGAAAACAAATAGAAGAGACATTATCGCTTCGACCAGAGCTTGTAGAGAAAACAAAGAATGAAGAAGAATTACTGGGCTTAATCGAGCAACTCGTTGAGGAGTTAATTAATCATGATTTCGAAAAGTTACTACTCATTCTTTATCGGCTTGACGTGAATGAGGCTAAAGTTAAAAAAGCCATCGATGATTCAGGACCTCAGTTAGCTTCTCGAAGAATAGCTGAGTTGATTCTCGCCAGAGAAAAAGCAAAGATTCACACACGAGAAAAGTATAATACAGGAGAAACTGACTGGGAATTTTAAGATAAGTAAACCCAAATACGCATAACTAAGATTACGTGTGCCAGTTATCCTCCATACTTTGAAGCATTCCAAGCGAGAAGTGAGAACCCTAACAATGAAAAATTAATGGAAAATCTAGAGATTCAAAGACAGCTTATGCTTGAGGAAATGCAAAAAGAACATCCTGAGAAATAGCGTTAGTAGCATGATTTAAATGCTCTTTATTTATCTCACTTTTTGGTTTAAAACTTGGGCAATCACACTTACTTCCTTTACAAGCCAACATCAAACTGCTAAAAAAAACAATAGGTACAATCAATTTCCAATTATTCATAGTGCGTAAATTTATAATTTAATTTAGACTTGCCAAGTCTAAGTACAAACGCCTAAATTTACAAATTCATTGCAAAAAACTATTCTATACGCTGTTTTGAATTGGGGTTTGGGTCACGCCACTCGCTCAATACCAATTATCCAATATTTACTGGAAAGAAAATACCGCGTAGTAATTGTAAGTGATGGCGATGCATTGTGCCTTCTGCAAGATGAATTTAAATCAATAGAATGCATCCAAACAGTATCCTATCGTGCTGAATATAGCCAAACAGGTAAAACTTTCAAGCTATATCTGGCCAAGCAAATTCCAAAATTTATTCATGTGATAAACAAAGAACACCAAGAGTGCCTTAAACTTTGTAAAAAATATCATGTGGATTATGTTATTAGTGATAATCGTTATGGATTTTACCATCCTCAACTTCCATCTGCTTTAATATCTCATCAACTTCAGTTGCCGTACGAAGAAAACAAATGGCTTGAAAAAATAGTCAATTGGCGTTATCAAAAATACCTCCAAGGTTTTAAGGAATTATGGGTGCCTGATCTTTCTCCGCCAAATTCATTGTCAGGTAAAATGTCTGCCTTAGCGTGGAGTAATGTGTATTACTTAGGCATAGACTCCCGACTAAACAAACAGGAAAGAGATATAACATATCAAAGTTTAAGTGTTATCTCAGGGCCAGAACCACAGCGAAGTAAGCTTGAAGAAAAGTTGTTAAACCTACTTCCTACGCTTCCTGGCAAGCATTGTTTGATACGTGGCAGACAAAATTTAGCCCCAATCGAAGCAGGTGAAATAGAGATAATTGATTTGGCTGACAAAGAAAAGCTTGAAGAGAAAATAAACGCATGCGAATTCGTAGTTTGTCGTTCGGGATACACCTCCCTCCTTGACCTGATAAAATTGAAAAAACGAGCCATTCTAATTCCTACTCCCGGCCAAATAGAACAAGAAAACTTAGCGAAAACCATGAAAGAAAAAGGGTGGTTTACCGTAGAACATCAAGAACATCTTAAGCTGCAACTTGAAGCAAACAAGGATGTTCCTGAACTCCCTTCAGGCTATAATTTTGAAATTATTGAGCAATTTCTGTCTTCTTGAGCATTTTCAAGATTTGGTCTTTTAGAATCTGAGCATTCTTGGTTTTCTTTTCTTCTCCTGCAAGAATCAACGCGTAATTCACCGCGTCTTCGGCCTCGCTATATTGTTTTAGTTTATACAGCAAATACGCCTGAGTTAAATTATTCTCGTAACTGTTATTTATCTTGATATTTTTCTGCATCCATTTCTCCGCTTTTTTCAATGCCCCTTCATCATCAATTTTCATATAAAAGTTCCAAGCAACATCACGGTACGCCTTATCATCATCCTTTTTATACTTCTTCAAATGTTTGGTAACTGCTTTAGCATAACTCACCCAATCTTCCAAAGCAGCATAATAGTTCACCATAAGTTCACTGCTTACTTCCTTATAGTTGGCCGGTTGATATTCTTTTAAAAAGGTTAAGGTTTCGTCCAAAAGCGCCCTATCCTTTTGCTTGACTGCTAGATTACCGGAATTTTGAGCAATTGAAATCAACTTCCCTTCAAAGGTGCCTTCCCCTCTAACATCATCGATATAATTTTTATACTCGTAAAGTATAGGCAAGGTCAAGGAATAAATATCCTTAGTTAGCTCCAAAACAAAGCTGATATTTTCCGAATCTACTATTTCCTCTGCAGAAAGATTACCGAGGTACTCCTTGATAAGTCCCTTATTCTCCTCATTGTACGCCTCCTTCACTTTTATTAAATCGCGCATTAACGAAGGTTCACGGTCGCCTGCGTCATACTTTTCTTGGAGTTTTTGGGACAAACTTTTATTTGGCAAGGCAGCTTGTTTTGCCCAATCAATCAGTGCTTCTGCTCCACGCGCACCCTTAATTTGTTGAACAACTTTTCCTTCCCCATCAATTAAGAATAAAGTAGGATACGCCGACACGCCATATTGCTTGCGTAGTGAGAGCCCTTCCCCTTTTTCCATATCCACTTTCATGTTGATGAAATTGGCATTAAAAAAATCTCCGACCGATTTTTGCGGAAAGACATTGTTTGTCATCATTTTACATGGACCACACCATACCGCATAAGCATCCATGAAAATCAGTTTCCCCTGGGCTCTGGCTTCTGCTTTTGCCTCCTCAAAACTCCCTCTAAAGAACTCAATACCTTGAGCTATTAGTAACTGACTTAAAACACTTAAAAAAACTATTGAAAAAATTCGCTTCATCATAATCCAATCTCCTTCTTCTTTACATCCAAATATTCCTAAATTCTAAGTTAATACTTTCCTTAAAAAATCGACTTGCTGACTTATCAAAATGCGGATTGTTATCTGAAATCATAAATCTGTTTTCCCCAGTTCTTTCAATAGCCGTCATTTCTTCTTTCTCCAATATATCCATAAGCTTGGATGCCAAGATATCTGTCGAATCGATAAGTCTTACCTTCCCCTTATAATACTCGTTAATTTCATCTCTAATCATAGGATAATGGGTACAGCCCAATATCAGCGCATCAATATCCTGTAGTAGAGGATTACTAAGGTAATTGTCTATCAATGCATGACTAATATCATCATGCGCATACCCTTCTTCGATCATAGGAACAAGCATAGGCGTTGCCATTGACTTTACTTCAGCAGATGGAATTCTTCGCGCCAATTTTTCCTGATAAACTCCGGACTCGATGGTGGTATTCGTCGCTATCAATCCTATTCGCTTTAAATCTTTGTTAGCTGCCAAAGATTCTATAATCGGGTCAATAACATTGATTATCGGAAAACGTCCTTTATAGTAATCGCGAAGATGTTCATAAGCAGCGGCCGAAGCTGTATTACACGCCACAACAATGGCTTTACACTGCATTTCCTCGATAAGGAATTGGCTAATACCAATTGAGTATTCCCGAATTAAATCTTTCGATTTTTCGCCATAAGGCAGATGAGCGGTATCGCCGAAATAAATTAATTTTTCATTGGGCATAGCTCTAGAAATAGCATTGGCGACCGTAAGGCCGCCAATACCACTATCAAATATGCCAATAGGATAATTATTCATTAATAAATACCCAAATGTGTTTTTACAAGATTAGTTAAATCATCACTTTCTGGCAATACTAAAAATACACCAAGTGAAGAGTCGATTACGTAGGAATAACCATTTTCTTGAGCAACTGCCTGAATAGCTTCATATGCTTTTAACTCAACAGGTTGAAACAGCTTGGCCTCCAATTTCACCAATTCATCTTGTGCTTTTTCTTCCAAAGCAACAATACGTTCCTCTAAATCATATGCATCTTTATACTTCTTCTCCAACACAGCTTGCATATATGTTGCACCATTCGTTTCAATATCTGTAACAATCGCGTCATATTGGCTGTATAAATTTTTTAACTGCGTTTCGTATTCCTTGCTTTTCGCTTGCAATTGTGTTTGAACGGTTTTTACTTCCGGCATAGCGTAAAATAAAGCTTCTGTATCAACGTGTCCAAATTTCTGCTGAGCGGTTGCGCTAATTGCAATAAGCGATAACACTGCTACGCTTAAGGATTTCAATAATTTATTCATTTAGTTTATTTTAAAATGTTTGGCAAAAATATAATTTTTTAACTAGAGAAAGATTTAATTTATCTTAATTAATCGCCCAAAGACCTTAAGATATCTTCGCTTTTATCTAATCGATCACCAAAAAACAAGATTCCCATACCTGATGAGGCTTTGTCAAAAATCGCTTCATAACTCTTGTCTTTGGCATACAGTTCAATCTTTTCGTAAATCCGATCTTGTATAGGTTTGATTAACTCCTGGCGCTTTTTAAATAGTTCTCCATCTGGACCGAACTTCTCTTTTTGCATCTCTTTCGCCGCTCGTTCTAGGGCCTCAATTTCGTCTATCTTTTGTTGTTTCATCTGTTCCGTCATCAATACCTGCTCAGCTTGAAACTTTTGATACGCCTTTTCTACATTTTGGAATTGTAAATCAATATCTGATTTCCAAGTAGCAGCTAAAGTGTTCACTTGCTCTTGTGCTTGCTCATATTCTGGAATTTTACTTAGAATATAGTCCATATCTACAATACAAAATCTTTGTGCTTGAGCACTCCATGCAATCCCTGCAAAAAGTACAAAGGTTAATAATATCTTTTTCATGACTTTAATTTTTTACTATTCTGGTTCAAAACCTAATATAATTCTAAACTGGCCGTATTTAGAGAACAAATTATTCCCCGTAAGGGCATTTACATCATTATCATCAAAGCCTATGCCATAATCAAATCCAAGCAATCCAAACATCGGTAAAAACACCCTTAGACCAGCTCCAAAAGCTCGACGTAATTCATATGGTTTATAATCCTGGATATTATTCCAGAAATTACCCGCTTCGAAGAAACCGACCGCATAAACCGTGGCACTTGGATTCAAACTGAATGGATAACGCAGCTCAAAACTATATTTATTCATAATCGGCGATCCTTCGTCTGGCGTTATAACGTCGTAACCTCGCATACCAATAATGTCAGTACCCAAAATGGTAAACTGGTTGAATCCTTGACCGCCTAGTTGATATCTCTCGAATGGGGTAACACCCAAATCTTTATTGAACGTACCCAAGAATCCCAACTTTGCCGAGGCATGAAAAACTAAATTCCCAACTATAGGCGTGTACCAATCTGCATTAAAACGCCATTTATGATACTCAATCAGTTTATACTTTTCAGAAGCTGGAGTTTCGCTACTCGCATAGTCAATATCTCTTCTTCCTTTAAATAATTTGCTATACGGCAAAGTGACATCCAATTGCAAAGAAAAGGTAGAACCATTGCGTGGAAAGAGTGGATTATCTATTGAGTTTCTAGCTAAGGTAGTTGACAAGTTTAAATCTGTGGCACTACCTGAGGTAAAAGGAAAGTTAGCAAATAAGGTAAAATTATCCAGACTGTAACGACTTACATTAATCGAACTGCGAATAGTAAAGAAATCATCAGGCCACTTTAAACGAGTTCCAATTCCTACACTACCACCTGTAGTGATTTGCTTACCGATTACATCGCCCGTGAAGTTATTGGTTCCATCTAATAAATTAAAGCGCTGACGAAAGAAGCTAACCGTAAAAGAATTGGGTTTTTTACCACCGAGCCACGGCTCAGTAAACGACATGTTGTATGATTGAAACTGCTTACCATTCAACTGGGCACGAACAGTTAAGTTTTGTCCATCACCCGAAGGCAATGGCGACCAAGCATTTTTGTCAACTATGTTTTTCAAAGAGAAGTTGGTAAACTGTACCCCCAAGGTACCTACCAACCCAGCACCTCTACCTCCCCAACCGAGTGATAACTCCAATTGATCTGAAGGTTTTTCAACCACTCGAATCTCTATATCCACAGTTCCGTTCTCGGGATTTGGGATTGGTATAATTTCCATTTGCTCTGGATCAAAATAGCCTAAATTGGCTATTTGTCGTTGTGAACGAATCAAATTAGAACGCGAAAACTTATCTCCTGGCAAGACATACAATTCTCGACGGATAACTTTTTCATTGGTCTTCGTATTACCAAAAATGCGAACCTCATTAATAATAGCTTGCGGTCCTTCATAAATCTTCAGTTCCAAATCGACTGAATCGCCTTCAATTCTTTTTTCTACTGGTGTAATGTTAAAAAAGAGATATCCATCATCCATATATATGGAGCTTACATCACCGCCATTCTGACTCATGTATAATTTCTCCTCTAAGGTCATTTGGCTATATACCGTCCCTTTCTCAATATTAACAATGTACGCCAAGAGCGAATCGGAGTACTTCGTATTTCCCGAAAATTCAATGTCACGGAAGTAATAAAGATTTCCTTCCTTTATTAAAAGGTTAATGTTGGCTTCGCCATCTTCATCGAAAGTTACTTCATCGAAAACGATTTTGGCATCACGATATCCTTTTTCTTTATAAAAAGCGACAATATTCTTCTTGTCATCTTCGTAATCCTTTTCTATGAATTTAGATGTTTTGAAAATGTTGAGATTCACAAAATCATCTCCATAATTAATGGCCTTAGATACAGACAAATTCGCAAGCGTTTTGAAGAAATTCAAATCCTCTTCTTGCTTCTTATTTTTCTTTACCTTGAGTAATTCTACAATTTCAAACTTCACCTTTTCCTTGGTGCCTTTCATTTGCTTTTCCAGCTTCTTTTCGCCGAAAGCTTCATTACCTAGGATATCTATGTGGTCAATTTTTACTTTGGAACCTTTATCTATAACAATGTCTACGGTAACACTATTGTCTATTACCTCATCAATACTTTGACTTATAGTAGCCGTAGCATTATAAAAGCCTTTTTCAATATAATAGCTCTGAATTTTATTAATCACAGCCAGTCGATCACTTTCAGTGAAAATACTTCCGGAGCGCAGGTTGATTTTTTTTCTAAGTTCTTCAACTTCTCCATTCTTCACTCCACTAATGGAGTACTTCGAGAGTCGAGGCAACTCTTCAAGATTGATAATTAGGAAAACCGTACTACCCAAAGTTTTTTCAATCTCTATAGATACATCGGTGAATAATCGCTGCTCCCAAAGATTTTTAACAGCTGATGAGATCTCTTGTCCAGGGATTGTAATGATATCTCCAACGCGCATACCAGACAATGAAACCAAGACCTTTTTATCCAAGAATTCTGTTCCTTCAACACGAATACCGCCAATTTCATATTCCTGAGGGGCATTATAGTCAAGGTCCTGCGCTAAAGAAAGACTGGACAAGCAAAGCAAGGATACAATAAGTACAAACTGTTTTAACATTTTCATTCTTTGTTTTTACACCGACTTTATTTGTTCACTTGTTTTTCCGAACCTTCTCTCTCTTGATTGAAAAGCGAGTATAGCTTGATACATAGATTCTTTGTTAAAATCTGGCCAAAACTCTTCCGTGAAGTAGAACTCTGTATAGGCTGATTGCCAAAGCAAGAAATTACTTATACGATATTCGCCGCTTGTTCTTATCATCAATTCGGGGTCTGGAATTTCGGGATCGTAAAGATGCCGATTAATCGTGCTCGCAGTAATATCCTGCTCGCTTATTTCACCTTTTTTAACTTGGCTAGCAATTTTCTTGCAAGCATCTACTATTTCCGCACGTCCTCCATAACTCAGGGCAAGCGTTAGGGTTAGTCTTGTATTGTTTTTCGTTTCCTCTTTCACGCTGTTGAGCTGTTCTTGTGCTCTAGAAGGAAGCGTATCAATTGAACCTATAGTTTTCAATCGTATATTGTTTTTCATAAGGGTTTTAGTTTCACTACCGATAGTTCGAACTAACAACTCCATTAAAGCAGAAACCTCTAGCTTAGGCCTATTCCAGTTTTCTGAAGAAAATGCATACAATGTCAAATACTTAACACCTAATTCAGCACAAGCTTCACTAACTTCCCTAACTGCGTTGACACCATTCTTGTGTCCAAAGATTCGATTCTTACCTTGTTGTTTAGCCCAGCGTCCATTTCCGTCCATTATAACGGCAATATGCTTGGGCAATTTTTCTAGGTTAATGGAATCTTTGAGGCTCATCATATTTCACTTGCTGTGCAAAGGTAAACAATTCACCTTATTGCGCCCGGGGTTGGACATTTTAGTCTAAAGAATGTGTAGGATATTGAAACTCCTGCAAACAGGTAAAAATCGTTCTTTGCAGAGCTTCCCCTCTGCTTACCTGGTTCGCCTATAGCCTCACCAAGCTCTCCAGAACGATCACTCAAAGCATAACCCAATCCAGTGGAACCTTCAGGAAAAGATAGTGGACTAGCGTACACTCCACTGACGTCATCGAGATAATCAGTGAAGGTAACACGCAAGTCACCAAAAACACCGATATTCCAATTTCGGTTAACACTAAATTTCAAACCACCACCTATGGGAATAGCAAAGTTAACCAAACGATATTTTTTGACGCCCGAATAACTCGGGTCATTTTGTCCTTCCGTGCCCAGTGGTTGAAGGAAATACCAGTCTCCTTGATACTGTGCTTGTGGATTAAAATAAAATGCTGCAAAACCAATAGTGAAATAAGGACTAAACCAGTATTGTTCTTTTTTCTTATTGAACTCTAGGAAGTTCAATTCCAGCATAGCAGCTATTTCTGCCACATTTGATCGAAAATGCAAATTACGTTGCCGGTTGAAACTATTTGGCGACTTCCTGTCATCAAAAGCTAACTGACCGAAAGAAACCGAACTTTTTAAGACCCAGCGGGTATTGAAATTATTTCGCAGAAAAACACCGCCAGCAGGACGAGTCATGACAAAACTAGCATTGGTGTTTAAGTCGCCAAAATAATTCGCTCCGCCTGCCCACATACCCACTTCAAAATTTTGAGCATTTCCTTGTTGTTGAAGCAAGAAAAATAAGCAAACGAATACCAGGTTTTTTAGACTCTTTACAACACGCGCCTTTCTAATCATGGTTTCTTATAACGTCTAAAATGAAGACTTCTTATATTTCGTTTAAGGTTAGAGAGTTCTTTGGATCTCAATCTCCGTGTACGCCTCAATAACATCACCCGCTTTAAGATCGTTGAAGTTCTTGATGTGTAGACCACAATCTTGACCAGAAACAACCTCTTTAACGTCGTCTTTAAAACGCTTCAATGAAGCCAATTGGCCTGAATGCTGCACAATACCATCTCGAATCACACGAACAAGATGTTCTCGCTTAATCTTACCTTCCGTTACGATACACCCTGCAACAGTTCCGACCTTCGTAATCTTAAATACCTCCTGAACATCCAAGTTGGCGGTAATTTTCTCTTCAATGGTAGGCTCAAGCATTCCCTCCATGGCCGCTGTGAGTTCTTCAATTGCTTTGTAAATAACCGAGTACAAACGAATCTCAACACCTTCCTGTTCTGCAACGTTTCTTGCTTGTGGTGTCGGACGAACCTGGAATCCAATAATAATCGCGTCTGATGCCGATGCCAACATAATGTCAGACTCTGAAATTGCTCCAACACCTTTATGTAAGATATTTACCTGAATTTCTTCCGTAGAAAGTTTTTGTAATGAATCAGACAAAGCTTCGATAGAACCATCCACATCACCTTTAATTATAACGTTCAATTCTTTAAACGTACCCAAGGCTAAGCGTCGACCAATCTCGTCTAGCGTAATATGCTTCTGCGTACGCAAACCATGCTCTCTTTCGAGTTGACTTCTCTTGGATGCCATAGCTTTTCCTTCTTGTTCAGTCGCAAAAACTTTGAAACGCTCACCTGCTGCAGGGGCTCCATCTAAACCAAGAATTTGAACTGGTTGAGCAGGACCAACTGCAGTAACTTTTTCACCTTTGTGATTAAACATGGCCTTTACTTTACCCGAATTAGAACCAGCTACTAGAAAGTTACCCACCTCTAGTGTTCCTCCATCTACAAGTAAAGTGGCCACATAGCCTCTTCCCTTGTCTAGTGAAGCCTCAATAACCGCTCCTGTAGCAGCTTTCTCCGGATTTGCTTTTAGGTCGAGCAATTCGGCTTCTAGCAATATCTTCTCTAATAACGAATCCACATTTTCACCTGTTTTCGCAGACAAATCTTGTGACTGATACTTACCGCCCCATTCCTCAATTACTAAATTCATTGAAGAAAGTTGGCTTTTGATATTGTCAGGATTAGCTCCTGGCTTATCGATTTTGTTAATGGCAAATATCATTGGTACGCCCGCTGATTGTGCGTGACTTATCGCTTCTTTCGTTTGTGGCATGATGTCATCATCAGCTGCAATTACAATTACAGCTATATCCGTTAATTTCGCACCTCTCGCACGCATAGCGGTAAATGCTTCGTGACCTGGGGTATCGAGGAAAGTAATTTTTCCTTTGTCCATATCCACCTCATACGCACCAATATGCTGCGTGATACCTCCAGCTTCTTTATCTGCCACGTTGGCCTTTCGAATATAATCCAATAAGGATGTTTTACCGTGATCCACGTGCCCCATTATCGTAACAACTGGTGCTCGTGATACTAAATCCTCCTCCGCGTCCACTTCTTCGACAAAATCTTCCGTATCAGCCGCTGAAATAAACTCAGTTTCATAACCATACTCATCCGCTATCAATTCGATAATTTCCGCATCCAAACGTTGATTAATAGAAACCATTACACCTAAAGTAAAACACTTAGTAATAATTTCAGTAGGCTTAACATCCAACATCGTGGCAATATCACTTACAGTGATAAACTCTGTCACCTTGATTTTTTTATCTTCAGCGCTTTGCTCTTCTGCACGAAGTTCCTCAGCCTCCTGTATGCCCTGTCTTTTGGCACGGCGCAATTTCGAACGGTTACTCTTTCCAGAAGTGGCCGCTTGAAGTTTCGCCATGGTAGCCTTTAGCTTCTCTTCTATTTCCTTTTCACTTACGACTCTTTCTTCAGGCTTTTGTTGTTTACTCTTGTCCTGGCGAGCACTTTTCGGATCTATTTTAGCGCTCTTTTTAAAACGCTTTCTTTTTCTCTTCTCATCACTGCTATCCGCATTTTCCTTCGGCTTCTTCTCTTCGAGCGTAATCTTTCCAAGAACCTTTGTCCCTTTTAATTCAACCCGCTTCGTTTCAATGAAATCCTGTTTTTCTGCTTCCTTCGGCTTCTCGGAAGTTTCTTCTAATGCAGGTTTTTGTTCTTTAGGCTCTTCTTTTTGGTCACTAATCGCCCCTACAACTTTAGGTCCTGATAATTTAGGCGTTTCAGCTCTTACAACTTCAGGCTCCTCTTTTTGCTTTGGTTTCGCGGGTTCTTCGTTTACCTTTTCCTCTTTGGCAGCAGGCTTTTTATCTAAATCTACCGAACCGACCACTTTAGGACCAGTTAGCTCAACTTTTGCACGTTCTAGCTCTTCATCCTTAACCTCAACCTTTTGGGTTTTACCGTCTTCGGTAAGTTCTAGTTTGATATTCTTATTCTTATTGCCCAATTGGATATTATCAGCCATCTCTTTCTGCGATTTGGCATCACCAAACTCTTTCAACAAGGCCATAAACATGTCCTCATCGAGTTTTGTGGTAGGCTTATCTTCTACTTCGAAGCCTTTATTACGCAAGAAGTCGATGATTGTACCGGTGCCCACATTCAAGGTTTTCGCGGCAGCAATTAATCTTTTTGGTTTAAATTCCGACATAAATTATTTATGTTTTGTTTTTTGCCCGAAGGCATATTATGGTTTTCGATGAGGCTAAAATTTAGCTTACTCACCTTCTTCGAATTCTGCTTTTAAGATTTCAAAAATCTCCTTCACTGTTTCATCTTCTAGATCTGTTCTTCGAATCACTTCACTTTCACTTAATTCTAAAACACTTTTGGCCGTGTCGCAACCAATTTTTTTCAATTCATCGATTATCCAGCCATCAATTTCATCAGCAAATTCTTCAATATCAATGTCTACTTCATCATCATCTGTATCTCTGAATACTTCAATTTCATAGCCCACCATGCGACCAGCAAGTTTGATATTCATTCCTCTTTTACCAATAGCTAAAGAGACTTGATCTGGCTTCAAATAGACAGCAATTGACTTGTTTTCTTCATCCACCTCCATCGACTCAATTTTCGCTGGAGACAAAGCTCTTTGCGTCATTAGCTTTAGGTTGTCGGTAAAATTCAAAATATCGATATTCTCATTTTTCAACTCGCGTACAATGCCGTGGATACGACTACCTTTCATACCTACACAAGCCCCTACAGGATCTATGCGGTCATCGTACGACTCTACAGCTACTTTAGCTTTTTCTCCGGGCTCGCGAACAATTTTCTTGATAGTGATTAAACCATCAAAAATTTCGGGCACTTCCAATTCAAGTAATTTTGCTAAGAAAGCATTATCCGTTCGAGAAAGAATAACAAAAGGGTTGTTATTTTTCAATTCTACCTTCTTCACTACGGCTTTGATGGTTTCTCCCTTCTTGAAATAATCTGAACGAATTTGCTCAGACTTTGGCAAAATCAACTCATTACCCTCATCGTCGATGAGTAAAATTTCTTTTTTCCAAACCTGGTAAACCTCCGCAGTGATAATATCACCTACGCGGTCTTTATACTTTTTGTATACTTCATCTTTCTCTAACTCTAAAATTCTAGAGATTAGCGTTTGACGAGCGGCCAGTACAGCTCTTCGGCCAAAGTCTTCAATAACCACTTGCTCATAACAATCTTCTCCAATCTCGTAATCTTCATCAACGGCCAAAGCGTCGGTGATTGAAATTTGAGTTAATTCATCTTCTACCTCTCCATCTTCAACAATCTCTCTTGTTCTCCAAATTTCTAAATCTCCTTTATCTGTATTTACGATAACATCAAAATTATCTGCGTTACCATACTTCTTTCTAAGAAGTGTTTTAAAAACATCTTCAAGAACTTTCATCATCGTAGGACGATCAATATTCTTAAAATCCTTAAACTCGGCAAAGGAGTCGATTAGCTCTATACTATTCATTTTTTATCGATTAAAAGTTAAAATGCAACAATGCTTGTTTGATATCACTTAAGTCAATCGAAATAGACTCAAGATCTTCTTCATTAATTTTTTTTATTGGTTTTTTTGTTTTCTTCTCTTCTATCTTGGTTCGCAAACCGAATAAAGTATCATTATCCACCTCCTTCAGAATCATTGCGACTTGGTCTCCGTTGTTTAAGGTAATCTTCAAAGTACTACCTATTCTTTTTTTATACTGTTGATTAACCCGTAAAGGATTCGTCATCCCTGGCGAGGAAACCTCTAGCGTATATTTTTCTGGAACGCTGGCCTCTTCATCGAGATAACTTTCCAAAAACCTGCTCAACTCCGTGCATTGCTTTATGGTAATCGAAGGAATACCATCTGCAAATACCTGAATTTTGAAGTTAGCTCCAATGACTACATCAACTAAAAACAAATTCATCTCATCCAGCTTTGGCGTGATTAATTCTTCAATGTTTTTCTTTAATATTTCCATCATGCTAACAATAAAAAGAGGGGACTAACGCCCCCTCTTTCCCTTTATTACGCCTCAAAGGTAAGTGTTTTCCTTTGAATTGAGAAATTTGCCTAAATATTTATTATTCCTTCTCAAACAAGGCATCAGCAGCCTTGAAAGAGGATATTCTTCCCGCCTCAATCGCAGCAACCATTTGAGTGATTTCTTTTTGCTTTTCATCATTCTGATAAAACTGGCTCAACAAGCGACTGCGAATAGTTTCATGAAACCAAAACAAATCCTGCTTTTTTCTTCGTTCTAGGTCGTAGCCTTTTAAGCGCTGATGGTTAAAAAAGCTGTCAAGCGTCTCTACCATCTTTTGGACACCTTCGCCTTCAAGCGAGTCTGTAGCACATACTTTTGTTAGCCACGAGTTGTCTTTTTCGGGAAAGTAATGCAAGGCATTTCGAAGCTCTTGCATGGCCTGCTTTGCCTGTGGTTTCAACTCAGAGTTGATAAAAGCTTTATTGATAGCAATGATATCAGCCATTTCCATAATACCACGCTTAATGCCTTGTAACTCATCTCCAGCTCCGGAAAGCAGAAGGAGTAGAAAACAATCAACCATCGAATGCACAGCGATTTCACTTTGCCCAACGCCAACAGTTTCAACAAGCACATAATCAAAACCAGCCGCTTCGCAAAGCAATATAGTCTCACGCGTACGCCGGCCTACTCCTCCCAGTGCATCACCTGCAGCCGTAGGTCGAATAAATACACTAGGATGTGCAGACAACTTTTCCATTCGGGTTTTGTCGCCAAGAATACTTCCCTTACTCAATTGGCTACTCGGATCAACGGCTAAAACTGCTAGTTTTTTATCGTCCTCAATCAATAACTCTCCTATTGCCTCAATGAAAGTACTTTTACCGACACCCGGAACACCCGTTACGCCTAAGCGCTTAGAGCGGCCAGTTAAAGGAAGCAATTCCTCTAAAACCTCCCGCGCTAAAGCTTGATGATCTGAGCGAGTACTTTCCAACAGGGTAATAGCCCTACTCAAAACAATGGTATTCCCATCTTTGATTCCATCGATGTATTGTTGCTGACTCAAGGTTTGCATAGAAGCTATAAAATTAAGAAAGTATACAAGTTTTTTCCCACCTCGAACGTTAGTTAAATATAATGAATAATAAAAAAGCTATTCAAATATTGTTTTTGCTGCTTTTAATAGCCATTGGCATGCAGTCGTGCACGACTAAAAAGGATTGCAGGGGAAGTATTAAGCATCGACTAAGCAATGGCATTTGGATATAGCTGAACAGGACTAGATTATTTGATTCGGGTGAAAACAAAGTAGCCCATATTAACCACAGTATCTTGTCCTTCAGTTAGCGGTCCTTCATCCAAATAGCTAATAGGGTCAACTGGGGTTGTCACACTATCTGGTGAAGTAAAACTCAACCCACTATCCGTTCCCGCATCGTAGGTAATCACATACGAAGTTACCTGATCATACCACAAACCATCTGTTGGATCCAACAAATTGGTTGTTGTGGCTACAAACCAATCCGGGCTTGGCGCCACCATACTCAATGCGGTAACCGAACTATATCCCTCGCGCATACCCAATTGAATTTTGGTACTTGAGCCTGGACTATCTAAACGATCACCGACAGCAACATCCAAACCTTCACCTGTATTGATAAAGAATTGTAATTCTTCTTCTAACGTTGAGGTGCTGCCTGTCTCTGCTACTTGCTTTAAGCCTTCACTAGCATTGAGCCCTTCAATAAACAACCTCGAATTAGGCAGGTGCGACACCACAACAAAGGGTGAAAAATGAGGGTCAATTGGAAAATCAGTGGGATGCGATGTAGCATTCCATGTGCCCACAAATTCGACCTCATAAACCACACTGAATCGCTCTAACGGATCTCTTTCACACGAACTAAGCAATAAGAACAAAAACACCGCAAGGAAAATATTTTTTCGGTTTATCATCGCCTTTGAAACTGATTAGCAACTAAGGTAGAGTTTTTTTAAAAAAACAAAGGGATATGCAAAAAATGACTTAAAAGCCGAATTGAATTTTAGCGTGTGCAAGCTGTTCATAAAACGCTTAGTCGCTTTCGAAAAAACAAAGTAAATTTGACGCATTTTAAAGCCATTTATTCATGATTCATTTTTTCAATCGAGCCAATCAAGTTGTTTACACCGTTGAAAGCAATAAATCGCTGGATCAGGCAACGATTGACAAGCTGTCTTGGCTATTTGGAAATGCCAAAAAAGTGCTAGCTGAGAGCTACACGCCTCCAGCAGAATTGCAGCTACTTGGCCCTCGTGCGGCAATGATTAGTCCTTGGTCAACAAATGCTGTAGAAATTACCCAAAACATGGGTATAGAAGGTATTACGCGCATTGAAGAGTATCTTTTGAAGCCAAGTACATTCAAGGATTTCGACCCCATGCTTACGCAGTGCTTTAGTCAGCTTAATCAAGATATGTATCATATCGACATTGAACCCGAAGCCATAAAGTCTGTTGACGATATTGCTGCATATAATCAAAGTGAAGGCTTAGCCTTGAGTGATGAAGAAGTGAAATACCTTGAAGAATTGGCTATACGAATTGGCAGAAAATTAACCGATTCTGAAGTTTTCGGATTTTCACAAGTAAATTCCGAGCATTGTCGGCATAAAATTTTCAATGGGACTTTTGTAATAGATGGCAAAGAGCAAGAAAAATCGCTCTTCAAAATGATCAAAGAAACTTCAGCTCAAAATCCCAATGGCATCGTTTCAGCCTACAAAGACAATGTAGCCTTTGTAAAAGGTCCGCGAGTAACACAGTTTGCACCTTTGATCTCGGAAAAGGCAAGTAACTATGCTGAAAGTCCTTTTCAATCTGTTATTTCATTGAAGGCAGAAACGCACAACTTCCCGACTACTGTAGAACCATTTAACGGAGCAGCAACGGGATCTGGAGGAGAAATTCGTGACCGCCTAGCGGGAGGAACAGGATCTTTGCCTTCAGCTGGCACGGCAGTTTATATGACTTCGTATTCGCGTTTGGAAGAAAATAGAGCATGGGAACAAGGTGTAGCAGCTAGAAAATGGTTGTACCAAAACCCATTAGACATTTTGATCAAAGCATCGAACGGAGCTTCAGATTTTGGCAATAAATTTGGTCAGCCTTTGATTGGCGGTTCGGTCTTAACTTTCGAATACCAACAAGACAAGAGAACAACGGCCTATGATAAAGTAATCATGTTGGCTGGTGGCATAGGATACGGCAAGGCCGAAGGGGCTCAAAAGAAAACGCCAAAGGAAGGCGACAACATCGTTATACTCGGGGGGGACAATTACCGCATTGGTATGGGTGGTGCGGCTGTATCCTCAGCAAATACTGGAGCATTCGGCAATACAATCGAGCTTAATGCGATTCAGCGTTCAAATCCTGAAATGCAAAAGAGAGCAGCTAATGCCATACGTGCTTTGGTAGAAAGCGACGAGAATCCTATTGTTTCTATTCATGACCATGGCGCTGGAGGTCATTTAAACTGTTTAAGCGAGTTGGTCGAAGATACAGGCGGACATATTGATCTGGATAAATTGCCTGTAGGCGATCCAACCTTGTCAGCCAAGGAAATCATAGGTAATGAGAGTCAAGAACGTATGGGCTTGGTCATCGATGACAAGCACTTAGCAAGGCTTCAAACTATTTCAGAAAGAGAGCGTGCGCCGATGTACACGGTAGGTAAAGTGACAAATAATATGCGTTTCACTTTTGAATCAAGCGCAAAAGGAACGAAACCCATGGACCTCAATCTCGGCGATATGTTTGGTAGCTCACCGAAAACCATCATGAGTGATACGCGGGTTGAAGCCGATTATACTGAACTCAACTACCATCAAGAGAAAATCCACGAATACCTAGCGCAGGTTTTACAACTAGAAGCAGTAGCTTGTAAGGATTGGTTGACCAACAAAGTAGACCGGTGTGTTGGAGGCAAAGTAGCCAAACAGCAATGCGTAGGTCCCTTGCAGTTACCGTTGAATAATGTAGCCGTAAGCGCATTAGATTATAAGGGCAAGGATGGAATAGCCACTTCTATTGGTCACTCGCCAATTAGTGGTTTGGTTAATCCACAAGCAGGAAGTAGAAATAGTATTGGTGAAGCCTTATCTAATTTGATCTGGGCGCCTATCCAAGATGGTTTAGCCGGAGTTTCATTGTCGGCCAACTGGATGTGGCCATGTAACAATCCAGGCGAAGATGCACGCTTGTACGATGCAGTGGAGGCGTGCGCTCAATTTGCCATTGAATTGGGCATTAATATTCCAACCGGAAAAGATTCGCTATCGATGAAGCAACGTTATCCGAATGAGGAAGTAGTTTCTCCGGGGACAGTTATTATTTCCAGTGTGGGACATTGTTCGGAAATCAGCAAAGTAATCGAGCCTGTTGCAAAGAATAATGGAAAGCCTGTTTACTACATCAACTTGTCTTCGAGCGAATACGCTTTAGGCGGATCCAGTTTTGCTCAAGTTTTACATCAAGTGGGTAAGCAAGTACCCGATGTTAAAGACGCAGCCAATTTTAAAAAGACATTCAATGCCATCCAATCCTTAATTAAAGAAGGGAAAATAGATGCAGGACATGATGTGGGCAGTGGTGGATTAATTACCACATTGCTGGAAATGTGTTTTGCTCAGAATGCTGTGGGTATGGAGCTCGATTTAAGCAATTTAGGCGAAAAGGATTGGGCAAAAGTATTATTTGCAGAGAATATTGCGCTTGTTTTTCAGGCTGCAGATGAAGCGGCCAAGGAATTGGAAGAAAAGGGAATTGCAGTTCATAAGATAGGAAAGGTCGTTGAGGGAAACTCGGTAAGTATAACGTTGAATGGCAAAATGGAGTTATTCGACATCCCAACACTACGAGATACTTGGTACAAGACATCCTACTTATTTGACATACATCAAAGTGGGAAAGAGCAAGCGACGGCACGTTTCAATAATTATAAAAATCAAGGCTTGCGCTTTAATTTCCCTTCCCATTTTACCGGAAAGATTACTCCATGGAAAGGTACTCGTCCTAAGGCGGCTATTATCCGAGAAAAAGGGAGTAACTCAGAGAGGGAAATGGCCCATGCTATGTTTTTAGCTGGCTTTGATGTAAAGGATATTCATATGACAGATTTGGTTTCTGGACGTGAAAACTTGGAAGATGTGCAGTTGATTGGTGCAGTTGGCGGATTCTCTAACTCAGATGTTCTTGGAAGTGCCAAGGGTTGGGCTGGTTCTTTCTTATACAATGAGAAAGCGAACAAGGCTTTGAAGAATTTCTTTGCTCGAGAAGATACCTTAAGTGTAGGTATTTGTAATGGTTGCCAATTATTCGTTGAGTTGGGCTTAATTAATCCTGACCATGATGAAAAACCAAGGATGTTGCATAACGATAGTCACAAACACGAAAGCAATTTCACATCAGTGAAAATAGAAAAAAACCACTCGGTCATGCTGAGCAGTTTAGCAGGGTCGACACTTGGCGTTTGGATTTCACATGGAGAGGGTAAGTTTAGCTTGCCTAAGTCCGAAAGCGAATACAATATTGTTGCGAAATACGGTTATGAAGGATACCCAGCCAATCCAAATGGGTCAGACTATAATACAGCCATGCTATGCGATAATACGGGTAGACACTTGGTCATGATGCCTCATATTGAACGTTCGATATTCCAATGGAATTGGGCGAATTATCCGGAAGGGCGGAAAGATGAGGTAAGTCCGTGGTTAGAAGCTTTTGTGAATGCGCGGAACTGGTGTCTGGGGGATGTTGAATGAT
>JAFMKE010000129.1 GCA_017853115.1 Verrucomicrobiota bacterium | reverse complement strand
TTCGAACTCGCGACCCCAACCTTGGCAAGGTTGTGCTCTACCAGCTGAGCTACTCTCGCTTATTTGTTTGAACTATCCCATTCTTTCAAACGGATTGCAAATATAAACATAAAGTTAAAAAACGTATAGCTAAACGAAAAAATATTTTAAAGTACACTGGAATGTTTCGCTCGTAAAAATTCTTGAACAACTCGGCGAAATCTGAACGCCTAACTCCTTTTTGAATCAAATAAAAACAAAGGATTTGGCGATGTGCATAGTGTCTTGCCAGAGACTTTTTTGCTTGGAAATAATCCTAAATCCCTCATTTGGCTGATAGCTAACTTCCTTTTCATAAAAGAATAAGAAGTTGCTTTCGGTCATTTTAAACTTTACGGATCCATCGCTGAATACACGAAACCATTGAACAGGTAAATCGGAGTTTGTTGTATGGTAATTCACTGCCATCAAGTCTTCTCCTGACTCAGGGTTTTCAAGCCAAAAAGTATCTATTAAATACTCACCACTGTAAATAGCATTATTAATGTTAGCTTTTTCAAACAACTTAGCGAATTCTTTTAGACTCGTGCTGTCAATAAGAATGCTGTCCAGTTCTTCGCTTTCTTCATTAAAAACTACTTCCTGCTTTGCATATTTCATCTTTTCAATATTGGTCCATTCTGCGTCTAAATACGCTTCAGAGTCAAAATAAATCTTGGGGTTAAGCTTTTTCTCGGTTTGACAAGCATGCAATGCCATTAAGCCGCCAATAAAAAAGCCTATTTGTTTCAGTTTAAACCAACTCATTTCCCGTCATTTCATTAGGTTTTTGCAAGCCCAATAGCTTTAAAACCGTAGGTGCAATATCACCTAGTTTACCGTCCTTTATGTTTTCAATTTTTTCATTTGTTATCAGAAACAAAGGAACTAAATTCTTCGTGTGTGCTGTGTGGGGCGTGCCATCTTCATTGATCATAATATCCGCATTGCCGTGATCTGCCGTCAACAAAATAGCATAATCATTTTTTAGTGCAGTTTCTACTACGTCTTTCACGCAAGCGTCTACCGTTTCTGCTGCTTCAACTGCTGCGTCAAAAACACCTGTATGGCCTACCATATCAGTGTTTGCAAAATTGAGGCATACAAAGTTTGGCTGATGCATATTGATGAATTCGATGGCTTTATCACGCACTTCAAAGGCACTCATCGAGGGTTGCAAGTCATAGGTTGCTACTTTCGGCGAATTGACCATGATCCGACTTTCTCCAATAAACGGTTCTTCCCTTCCCCCTGAAAAGAAAAAGCTCACATGAGGATATTTTTCTGTTTCGGCTATTCTCAATTGAGTCATGCCGTTTTGTTCCAAGACTTCACCTAAGGTATTCTTCAAATTATCTTTTTCAAAGATTACATGAATGTTTTTGAAGGACTCGTCATAGCGAGTCAAGGTGGTGTAGTGTAAATCTATCGGATGCATGTTGTATTCATGCATGATTGTTTGCGTGAGGACTTGAGTAATCTCTCGGCAACGATCCGTTCTGAAATTGAAACAAATTACCGCATCTTTAGCTTGAATAACTCCTTTCGGATTTTGGTTTTCGTCGATAATCACAACTGGCTCAATAAACTCATCACTTACCCCCGATTGATAAGATGCCTCAATGGCAGCTATTGGGTCTTGAAAAGCTTGTCCCTTACCTTCGGTCAATAATTGATAAGCTTTTTGAATTCTTTCCCAGCGTTTATCACGGTCCATCGCATAGTATCGTCCGATTATACTCACAATGGATGCAGCGGTGTCCTTAATTTCACTCTGCAGTTTTTGAATGAAACCTAAGCCAGAATCCGGTGCACAATCTCTGCCATCTGTAAAGCAGTGTATATACACTTTTTTCAAGCCATAGTCTTCGGCATATTTACAAAGCGCAATCAGATGATTGATGTGCGAATGCACGCCACCATCGGAAACTAAACCCATCAAATGCAGCGCCGTATTATTAGTCTTCGCATGCTCGAAGGTTTTTAAAAGTGCGGGATTTTGGGCTAATTCTTTTGTTTGAATACTATGATTCACTCGTTGCAGTTCTTGATACACAATTCTTCCCGCCCCCAAATTCATATGGCCGACTTCGCTGTTGCCCATCTGTCCCTCTGGCAAGCCAACAGCCTCCCCAAATGTTGTCAATAGACTATTTGGATAGTCCGTATACAAGCTATCTACAAAAGGTGTTTTGGCAGCAGCAATAGCGCTTCGGGATGGATCCAGTTCTTTTCCCCACCCGTCCATAATTATTAGTGCTATTTGTTTATATTTGTTAAAATGATTCAAAGTAAGTCATTTGATTAGCTCAAAATTAAAAAGAATTTACCCAAAGCCTCGTGCTTAGTTGGCACAATTTTGGCTTCTCCATTAAGAATTCAATCCAAAGGAATATGAAAGCTTTACTTCAATTAAAAAATGTGCTCTTGCCCACCATGCTTATGTTGGGTCTGAGCCTGTCTGCACAAAATTTTACAGGAATTGGCAATGCCATGAAGAATGGTAATTCTAGTGAGTTGGCGAAATATTTTGATGGTAATGTGGAGCTGACTATTTTGAATACAGAAGCGGTTTATAGTAAGAGTCAGGCGGAGATGGTGCTTAAAAACTTCTATAACGGCAATAAACCCAATGCGTTTAAAGTAGTACATAACGGTGATTCTGGAAGTGGTGCGAAGTATCAGATTGGAGAACTTTCAACTTCTACAGGCACATATCGAACCTACGTTTATGCCAAAAATAAAAATGGTATGATGTTGATTCAAGAGATTAGAATAGAGAAAAATTAGGTGGCAAGTCCACAGGTTTTGTAAATTAGTCCCGAATTTCAGTCCAACTGATTCGGGACTTTTTAGTTATGACAATAGACGAATTCATAGAATTAGCTTTACAAGAAGATTTGCAAGATCCGCAGGGTAAGATTCCATATGGTGACCATTCAACCCTATCTACGGTTAATCCGCAATCTAGTCAACGCGCACGAGCCCTCATTAAGGAAGATGGTGTTATTGCTGGTATAGAGTTAGCAAAACGTATCTTCAATCAAATTGATCCGGATTTAAAATTTGAAGAAACCCCATTTAAGGATGGAGATGCTGTGAAGGTGGGTGATGAAGTATTCTATCTGGAAGGCAATCCGCAAAGCATCTTAACAGGTGAACGCTTAGCGCTAAACTTTATGCAGCGCATGAGTGGTGTAGCTACTTTGAGTCGAGCATACGTAGATGCTGTGAAAGGAACGGGTGTTCGAATTTTAGATACTAGAAAAACTACGCCCAATTTGCGGTATTTTGAAAAGTGGGCAGTTAAAATTGGTGGAGCAGAAAATCATCGATTTGGCTTATACGATATGATCATGATTAAAGACAATCATATTGATTTTGCAGGGGGTATAGAAAAGGCGATTGACGCTGCTAACACATATCTGGCAAAAAATAATTTTAAAGTTCCGATAGAAATTGAGACGAGAAGTTTGCATGATGTTGACCGCGTATTGAAGCATGGTGGTGTTCAACGAATCATGCTGGATAACTTTTTGGTATCCGAAGTTCATGAGGCTGTTCAGCGTATCAATAAATCAGTAGAGGTCGAAGTTTCTGGTGGGATTAATTTGCAAACCATTCGCGCCTATGCGGAAGCTCGACCCGATTTTATTTCGGTTGGTGCCTTGACGCATTCTTACACGAGTTTGGATATTAGTTTAAAAGCCATATCCTAATATCGGTGAAGAAACATGTGCAGTTCATCATCAATCCTATTGCCGGGGATATTCAAAAGCAAAATCTACCAAAAGTAATTGCGCATAACCTGGATTTGAGCCAGTTCGAATATTCAATAAAATACACAGAGCGAGCGGGGCAGGCTTCTCATCTTGCCCGTCAGGCGGTAAAAGATGAGGTGGATATCCTTGTGGCTGTTGGTGGTGATGGATCGATCAATGAGATTGCCAAGGAAATTGTAAACACGCCGGTCGTTTTAGCAATCATTCCCTTAGGATCTGGCAATGCGCTGGCTTATCACCTTCAGCTACCGGTACGGCAGGTTAAAAGAGCGATTCAAGTGATAAATACGGGCAAGCAAATTAAAATTGATACCTTACGATCTAACAAAGGAGAGGTTATTTGTTTCGCAGGAATAGGCTTGGAGGCTGTTGCTGCTCGTACCTACCGTCATTTGGGTAAAAGAGGATTCTTCGCCTATGCTTGGGCAGCTATTTTAACTATCTTTTTCAAGTATAAACCTGCTAGCGTAAGTTTTGAGGTAGATGGGAAGAAACGGAGAGAGGAAGTGTACCTGTTCTCAGTGTATAATGCTCGCTTTTTAGGCTACAAGCTAGGTAAAGTGGAGCAGGTTTCGCTGATTGATGGCCTGATGCATATCGTGGTGATTAAAACCTTTGGTATGTGGAAGATCTTGTGGATTGCCTTGCTTGAGTTGGTGGGGAAAATTCACTTGGCCAAAGAAGCAGAAATCATTGAAGCAAAAAAACTAACCATAGATTTACCTAAAAAAGCGCATGCGCAATTGGACGGCGATTCGTTTATAACCAGTTCTGCCTTTGAATTAGCGGTGAATCCTTTATCTTTAAACGTCTTGGTTCCTCATTCGTTAACGAATTATTAAAAGTAGTTATGGCAAAGAAAATGCGCTTAGAAGATTTGAAGGGGATGGTTTATTCTACTGATCCCGATAATATACCAGAAGAAGAGATAGAGGAGATTCCCGCCTTGGAAAATCATGAGCAAAAACTCTATGTAAGTATAGATAAAAAGCAAAGAGGGGGAAAGAAAGTTACATTGGTAGAGGGTTTTCAGGGGCATGAAGATGATTTGGCGGACTTGGGTAAGGAACTTAAAAAACTGTGTGGGACAGGAGGATCCGTAAAAGACGGAGACATAATTGTTCAAGGAGATAATCGAGATAAGATTGTAGCCTATTTGCAAAAGGAAGGCTATGTTGTGAAACGTAAGGGGGGATGAGGGAAGTTGACAATTAGGAATTAAAAATTAAAAATTAAGAATTAAAAATTAGAGTAAGATTAAGATTTTGATAAATCGA
>JAFMKE010000128.1 GCA_017853115.1 Verrucomicrobiota bacterium | reverse complement strand
TAAAACTTATTACATCGCTAGACAATACCTCGCTCTACTTTTTTCTGTTTTTTTTGCAAAAAGCAACATATACCTGCGACAGATTTTCTCAAAACCAATCTCCACATAATATCGCCAACTCTATTTATCTTCACCAAAGAATTGAATATCTGTAAATGAAACCATACAATTTTTACGCAGGACCTTCTATATTAGACCCAGCGGTTATACACGCAGCTAATCGGGCACTTGACAACACCAACGACTTGAGCATACTCGAAAGATCACATCGAGGAAAGGAGGTACAAACTCTATTCTCCCAAACAAAATCAATGCTTAAAGAGCTTATGCAACTTAGCGATGATTTCGAGATTCTTTTCTTACACGGCGGTGCACGTTTACAAAATTGCATGGTGCCTTATAATATATGTACAAAGTCTTCCGCGAACTATATCGATACAGGCACCTGGTCAACGAAGTCTTTTGAAGAATCAGTGCTCATTCGAGATTCAAAAATCATTGCAAGTTCAGCAGATAAACATTACAGCTATATTCCCAAAGAATTGAATTGGGATGGACAAGGCTACCTGCACATCACTACAAACAATACAATACATGGAACACAATTTCATAACTTCGAATGTACAAGCCAAGGTGTTGTAGTCGCCGATATGTCATCTGATATACTGAGTCGCGAAATGAACTTCAAGGCATTTGGATTAATTTACGCTGGTCTTCAGAAAAATCTCGGCACAGCAGGAGGAACGCTTGTGATAATAAAGAAAGAACTCCTTGAAGACTTGCCAAAGGTTCCAAGCATGCTCAACTATAAGCAACACGTTAAAAACGACAGTATGCTCAACACCCCTCCAGTATTCGCGGTACTGATGTGCAAGCTGGTTTTGGACTGGATGCAAAAAGAAGGTGGTTTAACTGCGATTGAAAATCGCAATAAGCTTAAAAGTGCTTTACTATACGATGCTATAGATTCCTTAGATGCTTTTGAGGGATTCGCTCAAAAAGAAGATAGAAGCTTGATGAATGTCACCTTTAAACTAAATGATTCCTCTAGAGAAGAATCCTTCAACCTATTGCTAAAACAAGAAAACATTATCGGGCTCAACGGTCATCGTTCAAAAGGTGGATATAGAGCTTCTCTTTATAATCAATTGCCTCTGACTCACGTTGAACATTTAGTTAAGGTTATGCGAAAGTTTAGCCAGATGTAGCGCCAAAAATCTGAAAGAAAACATAACTTTACAGTGCCATACGGTTTGATAATTACTCAAAATCGACTTTTACATATATACCGGGTAGCAATGAGTGTTGAGTAGGGCGGGCTTCAAGCATTAGCTTTGCGATAGCAACGAGAAGATTACCAAAAAACATGAGGCGCCCAAATCCTGTTTTTATGGATTTTGACGTATAGCCGTATGGTTTTTTTGTTTTTAAACTAACACCTATTTTTAAGTTATCGCCGCAACTTATCTCGCAAGTATGCTTTTGTGGGCGAATTCGCCACATCCAATATTCCTTCAGGAACACCCTCATAGACTTTATATCCTCCCGCTTTGCCACCTACAGGACCCAATTCAATCAACCAATCGGCGCACTTCATGACATCGGGATGATGCTCAATAATCAATACCGTATGTCCGATTTCAATCAAGGCATTGAAAGCCTTCATCAATTTATTGACATCATCAAAGTGCAAGCCAGTAGTCGGCTCGTCGAAAATAAAAAAGATGGGCTCTGCATGTTGCCCTTTGGTTAGAAACGATGCCAACTTCAGGCGTTGAGCCTCTCCTCCAGACAAGGTACTGCTACTCTGCCCTAACTTGACATAGCCCAAACCCACGTCGTCAAGTGCCTGAAGTTTACCCACAATATCTTTATGCTTCGCAAAAAATTCTAAGGCTTCTTCCACACTCATTTCCAAAACCTCATGAATATTTTTATTCGCTACTTTAACTTCAAGGATCTCATCCTTAAAACGCTTGCCCTTACACGATTCACATTCCAATTCCACATCAGCCAAAAACTGCATCTCAACTAGGACAGTACCATCCCCTTTACAAGCCTCACAACGACCACCCTCTACATTAAACGAAAACTCCTTAGCCTTATACCCTCTTATCTTCGCAAGTGATTGTTTGGCGTATAAGTCACGAATGTGGTCATAAGCCTTCGTGTAGGTTACCGGATTAGAGCGACTACTTCGGCCTAGTGGATTCTGGTCAATCAATTCGAGCTGCCGCACTGCTCTCAAATCACCTTCAAGCGAATCAAAATCACCCGGACGCTCACCTTGACCACTCCAATACCGTTGTAAGGCAGGATACAAAACCTTTTTAATCAGTGTGGTTTTACCCGAGCCACTTACTCCAGCCACAACCGTTAGAGCCTGCAAGGGAATAGAAACATCTACGTCTTTTAAATCGAACTGCTTCGCTCCTTTCAAATGGATATAATTAAGCGCTTTTCTCCTTGATTCGGGCAGCGGTATTTCTTTTGACCCGGTTAAATAGGCCGCAGTGAGAGACTCTCCATCTTTTAGCTTATTAGGCGCACCTTCAAAAACAAGTTCCCCACCAAAACGCCCAGCCAACGGCCCAATATCGATTAAGTGGTCTGCCGCTTTGATTAGGTCTTCATCATGTTCTATTACTACAATCGTATTACCCAGGTCACGTAAATCACGGAGTACATCAATCAAATTCATGGTATCCTTGGGATGCAAGCCAATACTTGGCTCATCCAAAATATACATTGATGCAGTTAAATTACTACCCAAACTGCGGGTCAACTTAATTCTTTGAGCTTCACCTCCAGACAAGGTATTCGCCATCCGATTTAAGGAAAGGTAGCCCAAACTCATTTTGTTTAGAATTTGTAAACGATTATTAATTTCGAATAAAATACGCTCAGCTACTTCAGTCTCGTATTCGTTCAAGTGAATAGAATCAAAAAAAACCTTGAGCTCACTCAGGGGCATATTCAGCAATTCACTGATACTTTTTCCATCAATTTTTACATAATTCGTCTCTTCCTTTAATCGCTGCCCTTTACAAGATTTACAGATTGTTTTTCCTCGGTAGCGCGACAACATTACTCGATACTGAATCTTATAAGAATTTTGTTCCAGCATCTTAAAAAAGGTATTCAGCCCCTCAAAATACTTATTTCCCGTCCAAAGTAAATCATACTGCTCCGCAGACAAATCTTTAATTGGTTTATGGATAGGGAATTCAAATTTTGCCGCTTCGCGAATCAGCTCATTTTTATAATAGCTCATCTTATCCCCTTTCCAACACACTACCGCATCTTCATAAATGGAAAGATTCTTATTCGGAATTACCAGGCCTTCATCTATGCCAATAACCGTCCCATGTCCTTCACAAACTTGACAAGCACCAAAGGGACTGTTAAAGTTAAAATAATGAATATTCGGTTCGTCGAACACGATTCCATCCGCCTCAAAGCGATTATTAAAATGCTTTTGCTCAGCTTGAATAATTTGAACGATACAATCTCCACGACTTTCATAAAACGCTGTTTGAACGGAATCTGACAACCGAGAGATAAACTCTTCATCGTCTTTTTTTACCACCAAACGATCTACGACCACATTAACATCGGCCTCGCTGAATCTATCTTCTTCTAATACCTGCTCAATTTTCAAAACAGCACCATCTATCTCCAGGCGAACTATGCCTTTTTGAATAAGCAAATCCATTTCGCTCTTCCAATCACCTGTCGTTTGCAAAGGATAAGTAACAAGAATTTTACTGTCGGCCGGCAAACCACTCACCCACTCCACTACATCTTGGACCGTATCTTTTTTTACCAGCTCACCGGATATTGGCGAATAGGTTTTCCCTAGTCGCGCAAATAAAACCCGCAGGTAATCATAAATCTCTGTAAGTGAACCCACACTAGCCCGAGTATTTCCACCAGGGACTTTTTGATCAATTGCAATAGCAGGACATAAACCCTTTATGTACTCTACTTCTGGCTTGTTCATTCGGCTTAAAAACTGGCGAGCATAACTTGACAAGCTCTCTACATAGCGTCTTTGCCCTTCAGCAAAGAGCGTGTCGATGCACAAGGATGTCTTACCTGAACCACTCACTCCGGTTACCACCACAAGCTTGTTCTTAGGGATACTTACGTTTAGGTTTTTCAAATTGTGCACCTTTGCACCCTTAATTTGTATTTCTGTATTGGTTGTTTTCGTCAGCAAAGTGGAGGTTTTTAGCTATTTTTTGCAAAAATCGTGAAATTATTCCTCGCAAACATTATGAATTTAAATTAATTTTTTCTATCATTATGAAACGAAGGAAGTGAGTTCCTTCAAAATTGTGTTTTGGCACATTTTTTTGAAACAATTAACATACAACAAAATAATTAGCGTATAGATCTAAACTTTACTTTTTAAATCACATTTTTTTTCATCACTTAAAAGTAAAGTCATGCGCAAAATTAGAACTGACCAAGAGCTGGTTAGGGAATACCTAACTGGGAGTGAATTAGCCCTCGAGCGATTAATCACTCGTCACAAAGAGAAAGTATTTACGTCAATACTTATTTTCACCAAAGACAAATATTTAGCTGAAGATCTTTTTCAAGATACTTTTATTAAAGTTATTGATAAGCTCAAAGCCGGTAAATACAAAGAGGAAGGTAAATTTTTACCTTGGGTAATGCGCATTTCCTACAACATTTGTATTGATTATTACCGCAAAACGAAACGTCGCCCGAAAGTGGTGAATACTGAGGGCTTCGATATTTTTGATATTCTTCCATTAAGCGAAGAAAGTCCAGAACAGTTGATGATGGGCAACCAATCGAAAGATAAAGTCAGAAAACTTCTAGACGAGTTGCCCGAAGAGCAAAAAGAGGTGGTCTTGTTGAGACATTACTATGACTTCAGCTTTAAGGAGATTGCCGAATTGACTGGTGTAAGTATTAATACCGCCTTGGGAAGAATGCGTTACTCGCTAATCAATTTGAGAAAGATTATAGAGGATAAGCAAATTCAATTATAATGCATTTACTCCCATAAGTTTTAATAAAAAAACCCCGTTATTCGGGGTTTTTTTATTC
>JAFMKE010000127.1 GCA_017853115.1 Verrucomicrobiota bacterium | reverse complement strand
ATTCCCAATTGATTCAAAAGAAATTCGTGAAATGTAATTCCTACAGAGATAGGAATTGTTTTGTGGTCGTCATCACTGTTCTCGTAACCGAAGTCGTTGGTTTTATAATCGGGGTATTCTCCGTCATCATCGAAATAGTCTTCAATGCCAAAATCTTCCAGGTCGCTTTTGTCCTCATCCTCCGATTTGGCATCATCCATCTCTTGGTCTAATTCATCTAGTACGTTATCTATTGCATCTCCTTCTTCCAATGCTGGATTAGCCTCTAACTCCTCTTCAATGCGTTGTTCTAAATTCGCTGTAGGAATCTGAAGCAACTTCATCAGCTGTATTTGTTGCGGGCTTAACTTTTGTTGAAGCTTTTGAGACAGTCTTTGGTTGAGCATAAAAAAACAATAAAATTTACAATACAAAATTACGAAAAAAAAGAGCTATGCTGTGTTAAAAATTGTATCTGTTTGGATATCTAATTTCCCTGAAATTTGATCGGATAGATACATAAAATGCCCAACGAATATCCTAACTTTGCTGCCCAAATAAATGCTGAATAATGAAGTGGATTTACATCAATGAAATGAAAAATCATGTCGGTCAAGAAGTAACTTTAAAAGGCTGGGTTGCCAATCGTCGCGATAGTAAAGGTTTGGCTTTTGTAACACTTCGGGATGGCATGGGCTTCTGTCAGTGTGTTGTGGCAGAAGAGGCTGTGGGGGACACTTTTGAGCAAACGAAGTCATTGAGTCAAGAATCCGCTGTAAGTATTACGGGAATAGTTGTCAAAGATGAAAAGCAATTGGGTGGGTTTGAATTGCAGGCTAATGCGTTTGAAATTATTGATGTTGCTGAGGATTATCCAATCACTCCTAAGGAGCATGGAGTTGATTTTCTACTAGAGCGCCGACACCTTTGGCTGCGTTCCAAGCGGCAATGGGCAATTATGAAAGTCCGTAACGCTACGATTTATGCCATCCATAGTTTTTTCCAAAATCGCGACTTTGCTTTGATGGATTCGCCCATTTTTACAGGAAGTGCAGCGGAAGGAACAACGGATCTTTTTAAAACAGATTATTTTGGGCAGGAAGCATATTTAGCCCAAACGGGACAGCTTTACGGCGAAGCTATGGCCATGGCTCATGGTAAGATTTATACTTTTGGCCCAACTTTTCGGGCGGAAAAATCGAAAACAAGACGGCATCTTACGGAATTCTGGATGATCGAGCCTGAAATGGCCTTCTTTGATTTGGAGATGGATATGGATCTCATTGAAGATATGCTTCGGTTTGTAGTCAATGAAGTGATTGATCGTTGCCAGGCTGAGCTTGAAATTTTAGATAGGGATATTGAGGCCTTGAAGAGTGTGAATCAGAAATTTCCTCGAATTACTTATGATGAAGCCATCGATATTTTAACAGGCAAAAAGGATGTGAATGGAATAAACGCCATTGCCATGTTAGAGGAAGATTTGGCCCAAACAAAGGCTGCCATAGAGGATGCAAAGAAGGAAATCGAAGAGCGAGAAATCATTGTTAACGATAATGTGAGTAAGAAGGGTATCAAAAATTTCAACCGAAATAAAGTAGCTCAATTGAAAGCAAGTTTAAAGGATTTGGAAGAGGATGAAAGAAATATCCCGCAATGGATAGAGTCTGCCAAAAACTTTGAACATGGTGGCGATTTGGGAGGCTCAGATGAGACTGTGCTTACCCGTTTGTTTGGTTGTCCTATAATGGTGTACAATTGGCCGCGAAAAATCAAAGCTTTCTACATGAAGCGTGTGGAGGGAAATCTTGATTATGTGAAAGGAGTGGATGTTTTAGCTCCTGAGGGCTACGGTGAAATCGTGGGCGGAAGTGAACGAGAAACAGATTTAGATTTTCTATTGGAACAGATCGCAGAGGAAAACTTAAGTCGCGAAGATTACGAGTGGTACTTGGATTTACGCCGATTTGGTTCTGTGCCACATGCAGGATTTGGCTTAGGATTGGAGCGTTTGATAACCTGGATTTGTAAGCTTAAACATATCCGCGAAGCGATACCTTTCCCTCGAACAAGTCAGCGACTTAAGCCTTAGTTAAAAAGTTGTTTATGGCCTTTGCGCTATCTGCATAGCGTGCATCATCCAGAGATTTTATTACTTGAAATGGAATGTTGTATGTGATTAAATGCTTATGAAAAGCATTAAACAAGGCCATTCGGTCATTGGGATTAGCTCTTTGTCCATCTGCAATCCACGGGGTGTTTGGGTACAAGAGTAAGGCGAAATCATAGCTGCTTTTTCGAATATGGTCTTCCACGAAGTTTGGTGTTTTTAGTTGAAAGAATTCCATCCAAACCTTGATGTTAATCAGTCCAGTATCACAAATTATAGTTTTATGTTTCTTACTCGCTTCACGTTCAATATGAATCTGTTTTCGTGCGATTTTTTCAATCACTTCTCGTTCATTGCTCAATGGATTAATGTCGAAATATTCTCTGGCAAACTCCTCAACATGGGCAAACTTTAGCTGTTTTGCTAATTCTCTTGATAGTGTTGTTTTGCCTGTGCTTTCAGGACCACATACCAAAATTTTTATTCTCTTCATGAGTTAGTTAGTTGTCATTGATTTGATAAGCAGCGATTTTTTCCATTGGAAGTAGCCGAGAATTGCGAAGAGCATGTAGCCAAAGTATAAAATGGCATAAAAGGGCATTCCTTTTACAAGCATCATATAGATGGTAATGGCATTAATGGGAATCCAAAAAATCCAGTTTTCAATTTTTTTTCTGGCTGCAAGTACAGTGGCTATTATGGCAAATCCATTCGTTATCGCATCAAGAAGTGGTAGTGATCCGTCAAGTGCTTGGAGGATGTAAAAAGCAAATAAACTCATGGCAATACCGCTAAATATTGATATAATGTATTGAAAGTTAGACAGTTTAGAAACCTTTAAGTGCCTATGTGTGTTTTTCCTCCAAATATACCAGCCATAGAATGCTAATATTGCATAAGCAATCTGTAAAGAAAACTCGCCGTATAATTGGGATTGAAAACAGGAAAAGGCATAAAGAGAAACCGCTAGTAAGCCTAATGGCCAAGCTGCCCGTTTTTCTTTTACCATGCACAGTATGTAGGCAATTCCGAATAGCAGGCCGAGTATTTCGATAAACAAATTGATACGCGTAGATTTTAATTTAAACCAGGCCCTGTGAGTCGAAAGTGCCTTAATAAGTCGAAGATAATGAAAATTGTAGTTTATACTTTACCATATGCTGTTGCTAATGAAACTGATAAAATAAACCAACTTTTCGATGCTGGTCTAACTGAATTACATATTCGAAAGCCCGGATTTTCAAAAGATGATTTGTACTCCCTTCTCTCTGGGATAAATCCCAGATATCATTCATGCATTGTTCTCCATCAAAAGCATGAACTGAGTAAACACTTTCAGCTTAAAGGACTGCATTTCGGTCCAAATTATTTTAAAGGGGCAAGTGGATTATTTAGAAGGATGTTGTATGCTGGAAAAAGCAGACTTCAATTGTCTACGGCTGTAAGTGACATTAAAAAGGTAGATGACGTAAGTACGATTTTTGACCGGGTTTTTGTCGGACCGATGTATAAAAAGTTTAGTGAACAAAATGTGTTAACAAACTTTGATCCTTTCGAAGTAAAGAATACCGTTTCTAAATCAAGTAAGTCGATATACGCCTACGGTGGGATAGACTATAAAAATCAAGAAAGGATAGAGTCGCTTGGCTTCCAAGGTTTAGTACTTCAATCAAGTGTATGGAAAAGTGGCGATGTAGTTAATGCATTCCGTAGTTTCCTTACGCATCAGTCAGCGCTCGAAATGGTTGATAGAGTATTTCAAATTGCTTAAGCGAGCAGCTGCATTTTACATTGATGATTATCTATCGTTAAAGCATACTCCGCACCACATTGTATACTGAGGTTGTTGTTAACATGACCAATGGGCGCATGGAAGCAAATGGGGTAATTGTACTCTGCACAATGAGCGGAAATAATCTCTTCAGCCGATTGACCAAAAGGAATAGTGTTGTCATTCATATCCGACATAGCCCCAACAACCAAGGCTTTTAGTTTACTCAGTTTTCCTGCTCTTTTTAAAGCCATCATCATCCGATCGATATGGTACAAGTATTCATCCAAATCTTCAATGAATAGTATTTTATTGTCTGGATTAAACCCTGATTTAGTACCTAAAATACTGTATAAAATGGAAAGATTGCCTCCAAGAATTTCACCTTGAACTGCCCCTTTTCGATTTAAATTATGCGAATCAAACTGATATATCGTGCCCTCGCCGAAAAGTGATTTTTTAAGGCTGTTTAAACTTTCCGAAGTATTCGATTGATAGTTGATGGGCATCGTGGCATGCAAGGTTTGTATACCTAAATAGTTGTTGATATGGGCGTGTAAAATAGTTACGTCACTGTAACCAACAATCCATTTTGGATTTTGTGTGAATCGGGAAAAATCTAAATAATCCATAATGCGAACAGTGCCATATCCGCCTCTCGCGCAAAAAATGGCTTTAATTACTGGATTATCCAGCATTTCTTGCAAATCTTTTGCCCTCCATTCATCATTGCCCGCGAATTGATTATCCCGCACCCCAATGCTTTGTCCGAGCACAGGAATTAAGCCCCAAGATTGAATTAAATCTAATGCGAAGTGAAGTTCATTTTTATCGATTGCGCGCGCTGTGCTGAGGATACCTATCTGATCTCCTCTCATTAAATTGGGAGGTCTTCTTAACATTGATTTAACATTAATTTTTAATGATTATATTTACTTACTAAAGTAAGTTATATGCGTAAAAGTATACTTTTTATTTTATTCACCGTGGCCTCTTTTTTGGTTTCTTTTGGTCAAAATACAGAATGGGTAGTTTCTTTAGGAGGGCTAAATTCTGATAAAGGCATTAGCGTTGGGACTGATAGTCTTGGTTTCATATACGCTAGTGGATATTTTAATACCTCAGCCACATTTGGTGGCATCACCTTAACCAACTCATCGCCGTCAGGGAATAATAAGGAAGTCTTTCTCGTGAAAATGGATTCAACAGGCAATGTGCTTTGGGC
>JAFMKE010000126.1 GCA_017853115.1 Verrucomicrobiota bacterium | reverse complement strand
AAAACAAAAAAACCCCAAGCAATCTTGAGGTTTTTAAGTGGTGCCTCCAGGAATCGAACCAGGGACACAAGGATTTTCAGTCCTTTGCTCTACCAACTGAGCTAAGGCACCAGCCTTATAAAGGATTGCAAAGGTAAAACTAAATTTCACTTTTCTGCAAAAAATTGGAATAGAAATTTATTATTAAATGCCGTTGTATATTTGTAAAATAATTAATCTTCATGAGAATTGTTATTGCAGGTGCAGGAGATGTTGGGATTCACCTAGCTCGATTGCTTGCTCAAGAAAAACAAGACACTGTAATCATCGACCAGAGTGCTGAACGCCTTCAGTATGTTGAAAATCACCTCGATGTTTTTACGATAAAAGGTGACGCCACTTGTCCCCTAATCCTCCAAGAAGCGAAAGTTGAAAAGGCCGCATTATTTATAGCCGTTACTTCTACAGAAGCACACAATATTACCAGTTGTATTCTCGCAAAGAAAATGGGTGTTGCCCAAACGGTATCGCGAATCAGTAATGTTGAGTACCTGAACAAGGAGACAGGATTGGATTTGAAAGAGTTGGGTATTGACTTTATGATTTCTCCCGAAAAGTTAGCTGCTCAGGAAATCGAACGGCTAGTTAGCCGTAATGCATTTACTGATAGTTTTGAATTCGACGAGGGCAAGTTGCATTTAGTTGGTATTCACTTAGAAGCCATGTCTCCATTAGTGGGTAAGCAGCTCGAAGAAACTTCTTATCTCAACCCTGAGAGCAACTTTATTCCCGTGGCGATTAAGCGAAAAACAGCCACACTTATCCCTCGGAAAACAACTTATTTTGAGGTAGATGACTTTGTATATTTCGTTTCTAAAGAGGAGGGTGTTCAGGAGATAAGTATGCTCAGTGGTCGGGATAAACTTAAAAGCAAAGGGGTTATGATCTTAGGCGGAAGTCGAATTGGTGTGAAAACGGCGGCTTCTTTATCGAATAAGTACAATGTCAAAATCATTGAACAAGATCAAAAGAAATGTTTTGATATCACGGATAGATTACAGAATGTACTGGTAATCCATGGCGACGGACGCGATGTGGAATTGTTGCGCGAAGAGGATATCAATGAAATGGGTATTTTCATTGCCGTAACAGGGAGTTCATCTACCAATATAATGGCTTGTTTAGTGGCGAAAGCACAAGGCGTTACCAAAACCATTGCCTTGGTTGAAAACATCGATTATATCCAGCTTTCGCAAATGGTTGGAATTGACACAATGATCAATAAAAAATTAATCGCCGCAAGTAATATTTTCCGACATATTAGAAAGGGAGAAGTTTTGTCCTTAACAAATATTCATGGGGTAGATGCTGAAGTATTAGAGTTTAAGGTAGGCCCAAAATCGCAGGTAGCTAAAAAACCCATTCGCGATATCAATTTCCCGAAAGGAGCTATTATTGGTGGCGTGATAAGAAACAACCAAGGTATGATTACTATGGGCGATTTTCAGATTGAAGAAGGTGATCATGTGGTGATTTTTGCCATGAATGAATGCATTCAAAAAGTAGAAGATTTTTTCAAGTAGATGAGGATGAGGTTAAACTGGAAGGTTATAGTTAGCTTTTGGGGTGCTCTGCTAATGATCAATGGGGTTTTTATGTTTTTGGCCATCATTCCGGGTGTTCTTATGCATAACGACTTTGGTTGGAAAGCCCTGCTTATTGCAGGTGTCGCCAATGTATTGACTGGCGGCTTGATGCAAGTGTTCTCGCAAACTGAGGATAAGAATATTGCCAAACGCGAAGGGTTTTTGATCGTGTCAGTTGGCTGGGTTTTCCTTACTTTAGGTGGGTGCTTGCCCTATCTGATTAGTTCAACAATTCCCACTATTCCATCCGCTATTTTTGAAACAATTTCAGGTTATACCACTACCGGAGCCAGTGTGCTTAATGACATAGAGTCCGTTTCTCCAGCTATCCTAACTTGGCGAAGTATTACGCATTGGATTGGTGGAATGGGGATTATCGTTTTGACGGTGGCTATCTTACCGATACTAGGTATTGGTGGCATGCAGTTGTTTTCAGCCGAAGCTCCTGGCGTTACCACAGATAAACTTCACCCGCGCATCACAGATACAGCGAAGCGTTTATGGTTTATATATGTGGGGATGACAGTGGCGGAAACTATTTTATTGCGATTGGCGGGAATGAATTGGTTTGATGCCATCAACCACAGTATGGCAACCGTATCCACGGGCGGATTCTCTACCAAAAATGCGAGTATTGCAGCTTTTGAAAATCCTTTAATCCATTATATAATTATCTTTTTCATGTTCATGTCGGGCGTGAATTTTGCTTTAACATACTGGGGCCTCAAAGGGAAGTTGGACAAGATCTACAAGAATCAAGAATTCCGCTTCTATCTTTTTATGACTCTATTTATTACTTTGGTCAGTACAGGCATTTTGATGCTTAATGGCACAACCGCTTGGGGTTTAGAACAGTCATTTAGAAACAGTTTGTTTCAAGTTATTGCCTTCATCACGACTACAGGATTTGTAACCGCGGACTTAACCAATATTGAGGGCGCATTTATGCTTAAAGTTATTTTCTTCTTCTTGTTATTTATGGGAGGAAGTGCAGGGTCTACTGCCGGCGGCATTAAGATTGTTCGTCATTTAGTTATTTTCAAAAATTCATGGCTTGAATTCAAGCGATTACTCCACCCTTCAGGCATTATACCTGTGCGTTACAATGGCAATTCCGTGCATGGGCGAATTACTTTTAATGTGATGGCATTCATCATTATCTATCTGATGATATTTGGTTTCGGTAGTATTGTTATGTCCTTGACAGGCTTAGATTTTGAGACTGCTATTGGCGCCACAGCTACAAGTATAGGTAACGTAGGGCCTTCTATAGGTGGGGTGTGTCCGGTTTGTAATTTTTCTGGAATCAGTGCGTTTGGACAGCTCTTTTTATCTTTTTTAATGCTTATTGGTCGTTTAGAAATCTTTACGGTATTGATTCTCTTTACGCCATTTTTCTGGAGGCGAAATTAATTAAACTTATCTCACTGGAACCAAGGGGTGAGCTTGTGGGTTATGTTACAAAAGCCTTATTATGTTGAATTGGAATGACATTATTCGCTTCGCCACTCATGGCAATCCTGAGGCACCGAGAAGAGTTGAAAAAACGGTGGAAGAATGGAAGACACAACTAAGCCCCGAGCAGTACAGAATAACTCGACTAAAGGGAACCGAAAGACCGAACTCTGGCGAATATTGTGCCTCGCATGAAGCAGGGAAATATGCATGTATATGTTGTGGTGAAGAACTCTTTGATTCCACTATCAAATATGAATCAGGCTCAGGTTGGCCGAGCTTTACACAGCCAATTCGTGAAAATGCAGTAAAATACGATAAGGATGTTTCATTTGGAATGATACGGGTGGAGATTATGTGCAATGTGTGTGATAGTCATCTCGGTCATGTTTTCCCTGACGGACCTGCACCTAGTGGATTAAGGTATTGCGTGAATTCAGAATCGATTAAACTGCTCGAAATTCAATAGGATACATGCCTAAAATTCAAGATATACAATTTCAAAATCGCTTCACCGAAGAACTGCCAGGAGATCCAAGCCAAGAAAACCGCCGACGACAAGTCCATGGGGCTTGTTATTCTTTTGTAAATACCCTGCAACCGAAAAAACCTCAGTTGATTATTGCTTCGAATGAAATGGCGAATACCTTAGGAATCGACGATGTGCAAAGTAATGCGTTTAAGGCTATCGTTTCTGGCAAGCAAAAACCGACAAATGCAAAGACTTTCGCGATGTGCTATGGTGGTCACCAGTTCGGGCATTGGGCAGGACAACTCGGTGATGGTCGAGCCATTAATTTGGGCGAGATTATTTTCGATAATATCTCATGGACTATGCAACTGAAAGGTTCTGGCCCCACGCCATATTCGCGCGGTGCGGATGGTTTGGCCGTATTGCGTTCTTCCGTTCGAGAGTTTTTGTGCAGTGAAGCGATGTTTCACTTGGGTATATCTACCACACGAGCACTTTCGCTAAGTTTGACAGGAGAACGAGTGATGCGAGATGTTTTGTACGATGGTAATCCTGCGTATGAACCTGGGGCAGTAGTTTGTCGTGTAGCAGAATCTTTTGTTCGCTTTGGCAACTTTGAGTTATTGAGTGCACGGCAGGACAAAGAGAATTTACAAAAATTGGCTGATTTTATCATCAAATACTATTATCAAGATTTGAAGGGTGAAGGCAAGTCTTTGTATCTGAATTTCTTTCAAGCAGTTGCCCAACGAACTTCCTCCATGCTTATTGATTGGATGCGTGTAGGTTTTGTGCATGGGGTAATGAATACGGATAACATGTCTATTCTAGGGCAAACCATTGATTATGGACCCTATGGATGGATTGAAAATTATGATGAGGAATGGACACCGAATACCACCGACCGCGAACATGGCCGTTACCGTTTTGGGAATCAAGGGTCTATTGCATTATGGAATTTGACGCAATTGGCCAATGCGCTCTATCCGCTTATTGAAGATGTATCTGCTCTTGAAGCTGTTTTGGATGGCTATCGTTCCACTTACATTCGTGATTATTTCGTTATGTTGAATGGCAAGTTGGGCTTAGACGAATTGAAGAAGGCTGATGAGCAATTGCATAAGTCCCTGCATGAGTTAATGACTAACACGCACACGGATATGACCATTTTTTATCGTCAGTTGGCTGATTTGAATTTTGATGAGTATGAAAAACATCTAGATGTGATTAAAGTATCTTGCTATGTGGGCGATGCCGTGTTTAATGAAAATCGAGAAGCTTGGCAGCTATGGTTGAATCGGTATGTAGACCGTTTAAAAGAAGAGGCTAAAAGTCCCGAGCAAAGAAAAGCGGATATGCATGCAGTAAATCCGAAGTATGTCATACGCAACTATATGGCTCAATTGGCGATAGACGAGGCCGAGAAAGGGAATTTTGATTTGATTTATGAATTGCATGAACTCTTAAAGCGTCCATACGATGAGCAGCCAGATAAGGAAAAGTGGTTTGCCATGAGACCTGATTGGGCCTTGAATCGGGTGGGTTGCTCGCAGTTGTCTTGTAGCTC
>JAFMKE010000125.1 GCA_017853115.1 Verrucomicrobiota bacterium | reverse complement strand
CCGAGGAACGTCCGTTAATTAGTCGCTTAACTTTGCATGCCAAGTCGCTGAGCTTCCAAAAAATCGATGGTGAAGAATTGCTTGTTGAAAGTGATTTACCAAAGGATTTGAATGCGCTAAAAAATCAGTTAAGTAAACTTTAAATGAAGTTGTAACTTTAAAACATAAATACGATCTATGGAAAACAATAAAGACCTAACAGAAGTTGGTTTATCAGACTTAGTAAGATTGATATCTGAAATCTTTCAAAGATATAAGCGGATTTATCTTTTTCTATTCTTACTCGTTGGCATAGGTTCAGTCGGTATAGTTGCTAAGTCAATGCTAAATCCACAATATCGTGCTGAAATGTTGATTGGAAGTGAAGCGCTTAGTTTACCGAATTTAGAAATTATTGTGGATGCTATCAACTTAGAAGTTGAACACTCCAAGGCAATGAATAAGTTTAATCAAAAACCTGTTGTATATAGAGATGTCAAAGAATTGAAATTTGGGAAATTCTCTATACAAGCTGCAGATGTTAACGATAAAAGCCTGAAAGCCTATAAGCTATCCTTCATGTTTTCGGAACCGAAAGATTCGCTTGATTTTGATATGATTTTAGAATTAGTGCTGGAGGATATTAAAGAAAAAGGAAATGTAAATGTCTCGATTAGTAAAGATAAATTAGAGATAGAAAATAATATTGCTGATATCGTTCATTCAATAGAAAAAGCGAATGAAACTGAACTGGCTTTACGCAGAGGAATAGCTGAATATAATCACAATTTTGGAGTTATAGGACTTTCTGAGTTTTATCGAGATTTAAACAACATGATGGCGAAGAAAAACGAGTATGAGAAAAAATTGTTCTTTTACGAAAAAGATAACTTAGTATACAAACTTAGTAATCTATACTTTGATCATGCAGGATTAAGTAAGATTGAGTTGTTAGCTTATTCATTGTTCTTGTTCTTATTTCTAAGTTTAGTTTTTACAATTTATAAGTTGATTTTTGATTAACACTCAAGGATGTTCGACCGCTACACATGGAAGGTTAATAATAGAGGCGAAAGAATACAAGTGTTTTTACTTGTGGCCTTGTGTTTCTATCTGGTTTTACCCTATGCGGTAGTTTCAATTATACTTGGACTAATTGTGCTAAGTTCTTTTTTGCTTAAGATGGATTATACAAAGAACAGAAAAGTGCTGCTTATTCAATTAGCTTTCTATTTAATCTTGGCTTTAAGCCTTTTTTATTCTGAGAATTTTTCTTTTGGCCTGGCAGAATTTAAAAGAAGTATTGTCTTGTTAATTTTACCTTTTTCGCTTCTTCTTTTTTCTAATAGCAAGATAAAAGTGAGCTTTAAATACATGCGTATTGCCTATGTTTTAGCCAATATTGGGATCGTCTTGGTGCTGTTTAATTTTTTTTTAAAAGGTATAGTCGCAGACCGTTTCCCAAATCTCTTGGAAGAAGGATTTATACCGCAATTAAGGTATCTCGCTTCGTATCCTTATGAGTTTGTTTTAGCGAAATCCCAGAAGAATACATCTACCTGGTTCATTAATCATAAAACACTTTTAGCCTTAAATTTTCTGTTAGCATCCTTATTCAGTTTACAACTTTTTTTCCTCGATTATAGACAGTCGAAATTGAAATACTTTTTTCTATTTCCTTTGCTGATTTTGATTCCTATGATTATTTATACCCAGGCTTTGGTAAATATTGCTTTGTTAAGCGTCTTATTCATCTACGTATGGCTAAATTTGAAAAAAATATCTAATCGCATAATTTTTTTAGCGACAACTATTGCAATAGCTACTATACTCGTACTTAAGTTTAATATTGTTGAGACCTTTAATAACGGGAATACGCGGTCGGTATTAGCGCTTTGTAATGGAATGATTAGCGGAGATATAAGTGAGGAAGCAGATCCAAGGTTGTTTATATATTATTGTGATAAAGAATTGCTTGCTAAGCAAATTGTTTTTGGCTACGGAGTTGGAGATGTGCAAGATAAGCTAAACGCGTGCTACATAGAAAACAATTTTAAATCCAAATACAAGAGCGATAGAATATTTAACTCACACAATTACTTTATTCATCTATGGTTGGCAGGAGGTATTTTGACTATGCTACTATTTATTTTTATGTTATTTTTTAATGCGCGTTTAGCATTCTCCAACAAGGACTATGCGTATTTATTCTTTTTATTCTTCGTAGGAGTTAATCTTTTGTTTGACAACATCTTACTAAGGTTTCAGGGAGCTTTATACTTTGCGCTTTTTAACTCACTTTTTTTACTTCAAAATCTTAAGGCTGAATGATAGAAGAAAAAGTGAAGCAACAAAGTTTAAAACGCAACACGCTAATTTATGGCTTAGGGAATCTTAGCATCTTTGCTATTAAGTTTTTCCTGGTACCACTCTACACGTTTTATTTGAGTGAAGGAGACTTGGGTTGGTTTGATGTTATGGCATCCACAGTGCCTATGATTGCTGTTGTGTTGGGTGGTCATACAGAGTTAGCATTGCTTCGGTGGATGCTAGAAAAACCGAGCTTACCAATTCAAAAACAAGTTTTTACGAATTCTATTTTTCTCAACCTTATTGGTATATTGGTTTTTAGCTTAAGTTATTATTGGATAACAGATCTACAGCTATTTGATTTTTCTGAGTTCACATCCCCAATCTATCTGTATTTCTATATTTTGGCTGTTTGGTTTTATACTTTTTTAAAGCAAAGTGTTCGTTCAATTTATTCGGCTAAAATGTTTGTCGTAACTGATGTTGCTTTCACATTGACTTTTTTACTGCAAGTGATTTGTTTCGTTATAATCTTGGGGATGCAAATCAATGGAATCTTATTGGCATTTAGTTTAAGCAGTTTGCTAACTGGTTTATATTGGATGCTTTTCAGAAAAATGGTTCTTTATATCGATGTGCGTAGCTTGAGTTTTCATTTTACAAAAGAACTACTTCGGTATTCATTGCCCTTGGTTCCAAATACTTTTAATCTTTGGAGTATAAATACAATTGTTAAGTATATCATCCTTCTGTTGCTTGGTATTGTCAGTAACGGGATATTTGCTATTGCATTTAAAATAGGATTTGTTATTCAAATGCTCAACAGCATCTTCAATTACGCTTGGCAGGATAAGGCAATTTCAAGTTATATGAAAGAAGGCTTTAAAGACCAGGTTAACTCCATTTTTCAAAAGTATTTTGTTCTATTTTCGTGTATGACCTTATGTCTAATTGCGGGTCAAAGTGTTATTGTTGATATGTTTATTGATGGCAATTTCCATGAGGCTAAAAACTATATCTGGTTGATAGCTTTTGGATTTTTCTTTACGGGTCTTGCTAATTTTATTAGTGTCATTTATCAATGTGAAAAACAAACGATGCAAATCACAATTTCTTCTGTTGTTGCCAATGTAGTTTTACTCTTGTCTGCTGGGTTTCTTACTTTTCGTTATGCTTTGTATGGAGCATCTATTGCTTTTTTACTCGCTAATGTAACCATGTTTCTATATCGTTTGTATCATGTAAAGCGATTCATTAGGCTTTCGCTTAATTTAACTTATTTATTAGCCTTTTTAATTGCTTCAACGGCTGTTCTGCTCGCGACGTTTTATTCTGTCAGCCTTGCTATTGGTTTGGCTTTTGCTTTTGCAATAGGAAGTAATTATAGCGAGTTGAAAAAACTATCAATTAGGTTCAAAAAACTATTTAATTAAGGCATGAATGCTTTTGTATCCATAGGGTTGACCTTACTTAGTCTCATTCTCCTAATAACTGAAACTTATGCAGCTGGGGTAATTTTTGCCGTCTTATCCTTTATTGCTTTTGCAGGGGAGGTAAAGAAACAATATGGCTTAAATAGTATTTTTTTCCTGTTTATACTTTTCTTTGGTTTGTATGGTTATTCAGTGCCTATATCCATTCTGTTCGGCTTAGATATTGGTTGGCATAAGGTGGCTAAGTTTTATTATTGGGACAAAATAGATTCTAGCTTATTTTCTTTTTTGATTTCTAATCAAATAGCCTTAAGTGCATTGGTTCTTGCCAATGAGGCTTTACGGAAATTAAATGTGTTAAGAACTAAACAACATTCGCATAAATTTAGCTTTTTTACGCTGTCAATTCTCACTGCTCTTCTCACGAGTATTTTTGAGTTTATAAACTTCGCGAGAGTTGGTGGATTCTCTGCGGTAAAGAAGGGGAAAGCTTTTTATCAATCCAGTGTAAATGATCTCGTTTTAAATGTCCCAACTGAGGGTTATTTTTATGTGGCACTGGCATTTTTCACTTTAAGTATTGTTCGAAATGAAACGAGTTTCAAAGATTGGAATAGATGGTTTAAATTCATTTTGAGTGTGAGTTTCTTTGTTTTGCTTAATGTACTAATTGGGGAGCGAGGAAGCTTAGTTTTCGGTATGGGAGTTCTCTTTTTAGGGTTTACAAGCCAGATAAAGCTGAAAAAATTTAGATTTTCCCTATTGATATTCTTAGGAATAATGTATTTCCTTTTTAATGTCATGACTATTCTAAGAGAGCCCAACAAGAGTTTTAACGGAGTTCAAAGTTTTTTAGAAGAAAATGGTAAACTCTTAAACAGATTAATGAACCCCGCAAATACGGAGTTTGGTTCGGCTGCCTTTAATTATCGCGTATTCATTTCTGAGGATTTTGAATATCGCTTGGGGTCAAGTTACATTGAAGGAGTTCTGAGTCCTATTCCGACGTATGTATACAGAAACAAACCTCAATCTATAAGCTATGAATATCGCGATAAATTCAATTCGGATAGGAAAGCACAAGGTAGTATTGCTGGAACAGGTTTTTCATCATTATTAGAAGCTTATGTTAACTTCGGTTATTTCGGACCCTTTGTAGTCTATTTTTTCCTAGGAGTGGTTTTGGTTCTTTTGGAATTGTATAGGAACACCGGCCGATTGTTTGTAGATGTATTCTACTTGATTTCCTTTAGCATATTTATGATTTTTTCCCGGTCGGCATCAAGTTATTTGTTTTTAAAATTAATGTTTTATCTTTTTCAAATATTGAGTCCACTCATTTTATATCACCTCTTGTTTATGGGGTGGAAGAGGAGTACAGATGACCTAGAAATTTGAGT
>JAFMKE010000019.1 GCA_017853115.1 Verrucomicrobiota bacterium | reverse complement strand
TGTTCATCTAAATCTTTGGTTGCTTCTTCACTTACGTTCGGGATATCCGATGTTAATTCTTCTTCACCTAATTTAGTATCGCGAACTTCCAATTCATACTCAGAAATATGGATTGAAGTAAATACGTCTTCTTTAACTACACGCTCAGAAATAACAATGGCATCCTCAAAGTTGTAACCTTTCCATGGCATGAAAGCCACCATCAAGTTTCTTCCCAAAGCCAATTCCGCATTTTCTGTTGCGAAACCTTCACAAAGAATCTGACCTTTCTTCACTCGGTCACCTTTACGAACAATTGGCTTCAAATTGATACAAGTACCCTGATTCGTTCGCTTGAACTTAGATAATTTATAAACCTTTTTGTCATCATTGAAGCTAATCAAACGCTCATCATCTGAACGATCATACTTCACGATAATTTCAGTTGCATCAACGTATTCTATAACTCCATCACCTTCAGCGTTTATCAAGTTCATAGAATCTGTAGCCACCTTTTCCTCAATACCAGTACCAACAATTGGAGATTCTGGTCTCATCAACGGCACAGCCTGGCGTTGCATGTTTGATCCCATCAAAGCACGGTTGGCATCATCGTGCTCCAAGAATGGAATTAAAGATGCTGAAACACCTACAATCTGGTTAGGCGCAACATCCATATACTCAACTTCATTTGGCGCAAGAATCGGGAAATCACCCTGGTGACGAGACTTCACTCTGTCATTTAAGAATGTTCCATCTTTCTTCAACTCCGCATTTGCTTGCGCAATACGCTTGTTATCCTCCTCCGAAGCGGTTAGATAAATATGGTCTTTTAAATTTACTTTACCATTATCTACTTTATGATATGGCGTTTCGATGAATCCCATGTATGAGATTTTCGCATGTACACACAAAGTGGATATCAAACCAATGTTTGGACCTTCTGGCGTTTCAATTGTACACAAACGGCCGTAGTGAGAATAATGAACGTCTCGAACCTCAAAACCTGCACGCTCTCTGGATAAACCTCCAGGACCTAAGGCTGAAATTCTTCGTTTATTCGTAATCTCCGCTAAAGGATTCGTTTGATCTAAGAACTGTGACAATTGACTTGTTCCGAAAAATGAATTGATTACTGAAGAAAGTGTTCTTGCATTAATCAAATCCATTGGTGTAAAAACCTCATTATCACGAACATTCATTCGCTCTCTAATGGTTCGAGCCATACGTGCTAGCCCAACACCAAATTGTGCATACAACTGCTCTCCCACCGTTCTCACACGACGGTTACTTAAGTGGTCAATATCATCAATATCTGCCTTTTGGTTACTCAAATTCACCAAATACTTTACGATTGCAATGATATCATCTTTCGTCAATACTTTAACTTCAACAGGAATATCTAAACCTAGCTTTCTGTTGATTTTATATCGACCTACATCACCTAGATCATATCGTCTGTCAGAGAAAAATAACTTATCGATAATTCCACGAGCGGTTTCATTATCCGGTGGATCAGTTCCACGTAACTGTCTGTATATATGCGCTAATGCTTCAGGCTCAGAATTCGAGGTATCTTTTTGAAGCGTATTGTACATGATTGCAAAATCGGCCGAAGCTTCTTCTTTTTGAAGAATAACAGATTCGATTTCGTTCTCGACAATTAAAGCTAATTTATCTTCATCGATAACAATATCTCTTTCTAAGATTATTTCATTCCTTTCGATAGAAACTACTTCACCAGTATCCTCATCAACAAAATCCTCTATCCACGTTTTTAATACACGTGCAGCCAACTTTCGGCCCAGCACTTGCTTGTGTGAAGTCTTTTTCTTTAAACTCACTTCATCTGCAAGATCAAAAATCTTAAGAATTTCTTTATCGTTATCGTAACCAATAGCTCTGAGAAGCATGGTTACAGGGAATTTTTTCTTTCTATCGATGTACGCATACATAACATTATTAATGTCTGTAGCGAACTCCATCCATGCACCTTTGAAAGGTATTACACGAGCAGAATAAATTTTCGTTCCATTTGGATGGAAACTTTGGGCGAAGAAAACGCCCGGAGAACGATGCAATTGCGATACAATTACACGTTCGGCTCCATTAATTATAAACGTTCCTTTAGGAGTCATGTAAGGAATGTTTCCTAAAAACACATCTTGCACAATGGTTTGAAAATCAATATGTTCCTCATCGTTACAAGACAATCTCAACTTCGCTTTGAGTGGAACACTGTAAGTTAAACCTCGTTCACCACATTCTTCAATCGAGTAGCGTGGAGGATCAACAAAGTAGTCCAAAAACTCTAAAACGAAGATGTTTCTAGCGTCAGAAATTGGAAAATTTTCCTGAAACACTTTAAAAATACCTTCGTTTGCTCTATTTTCTGGAGTAGTTTCCAATTGTAAAAACTCTTGGAATGATGCTACCTGTATGTCTAATAAATTTGGAGATTCAACATTTAGGTTGATTGATCCGAAATTAATTCTTTTAGGAGAGGCAATTGTTTTACCAGCCATTAAATATTAGTTTATGTTTAAAATAGGTTAAGGCTTGTCCCACTTTGGGACAAGCCTTTGTATATAACTTCCTAAGAAATTACTTAATCTCTACGTCAGCGCCAGCTTCGTCAAGCTTCGCTTTGATAGATTCAGCTTCTTCCTTAGAAACTCCTTCTTTGATGTTGGTAGGTGCACCGTCAACCATATCTTTGGCTTCTTTCAAACCTAGACCAGTGATTTCTTTAACCACTTTCACTACGTTTAATTTTTGACCACCAGCTGCGTTCAATACTACGTTGAACTCAGTTTGTGCAGCACCTGCATCATCTCCACCACCAGCAGGACCAGCAGCAACAGCTACAGCTGCAGCAGCAGGTTCAATACCATATTGGTCTTTTAAGATATCTGCAAGTTCTTTTACTTCTTTTACAGTTAGGTTTACTAATTGTTCTGCGATTTCACTAATATTTGCCATTTTACTAAATGTTTAATTGTTTTTTAAAATTTGTTTGTTACTCTTTTTCTGAAAGTGTTTGTAATACACCTGCAATCGTCGATCCACCGGAAGAAAGCGCTGAGATAACGTTCTTAGCAGGTGATTGTAACAACATGATTACATCACCTATCAATTCTTCCTTAGATTTCAAGCTTGCAAGCTCTTTAATCTTATCATCACCGATGTAGAAACTACCATCGATAAATGCACCTTTCAATACAGGCTTCTCGTTGTCCTCTCTGAATTGTTTTAACACAAGCGCAGAGTTTTTAGCTTCAGCACTGTACATTAAAGCGGTAGGACCAGATAAAAGCTCATACATACTTTCGAAGTCTGTCTCGCTTGCTTCTAAAGCCTTTTTTAACAAGGTATTTTTTACTACCTTAAACTGAACGTCTTTCTCATAACATAAGCCTCTAAACTGATTCATTTTCGCCACACTAAGTGTCGAAGAATCGGCAAGATAAAAGCTTGTTAATTCCGAAATCTTTTCAGTGAGACTTTGAAGCTCTTGATTTTTTTCTTCTCTTGTCATAATTAAATACCACTTATAGATTTAGAATCAACCGGAATACCCGGGCTCATTGTACTAGCCATCGAAATGCTCTTGAAATAAGTTCCTTTCGCACTTGATGGTTTCATTTTTGATAGGGTCACTATCAATTCTTGGGCGTTATCCTTAATCTGCTCACCTGAAAAAGAAACGCGCCCGATGGAAGCGTGTATAATTCCAAACTTGTCGATTTTAAAAGCAATCTTTCCTTTCTTAACTTCGGAAATAGCTTTCGTCAAGTCTGTCGTAACTGTACCTGATTTCGGGTTAGGCATTAAGTTTCTCGGACCCAATACTCTACCCAACCGAGCAATTTTTGGCATAACACTCGGCGTGGCAATAATCACGTCGATATCAGTCCAACCTTGCTCTACTTTAGTGATAAACTCATCCAGGCCAACATAGTCAGCACCAGCTGCTTTAGCTTCCTCTTCTAAATCTGGCGTACAGAAAACCAAAACGGTTTTCGACTTACCCGTTCCGTGAGGTAAACTCACAGTACCACGGATTGCCTGATCAGCTTTACGAGGATCCACACCTAAACGAACGTGCAGGTCCACAGAAGCATCAAACTTCGCTGTATTCACTTCTTTTATTAGATTAGAAGCTTCAGCTAATGAGTACACTTTTTCTGCATCAATCAAAGCATTCGATGCTTTTCTTTTCTTTGAAAGTTTTGTCATTGTATACTATTTTAGAGGTAATACGTCAGTTTTAATCCCAACTCCCTCTGGTTAAAAATCTTATTCTTCCCAAGGCGCTTTACCCGTTACGGTAAAACCCATGCTTCTTGCCGTTCCCGCCACCATTCGCATTCCTGATTCAATATTGAACGCATTTAAATCTTGCATTTTAATCTCGGCAATCTCACGACATTGCTCCCATGTTACTTTGGCAACCTTAACACGATTCGGTTCAGCAGAACCTTTTTTCGCTTTAGCTTTTTCCATTAGCAACACCGCAGCAGGAGGGGTTTTGATGATAAACTGGAAGGATTTGTCTTTGAAAACCGTAATTTCCACTGGCAAAACTTGTCCTGGCTTATCTTGAGTTCTCGCGTTAAACGCTTTACAGAACTCCATGATATTGACTCCTTTCGCACCTAATGCTGGTCCAACTGGAGGAGCTGGGTTAGCTTGCCCACCTCTAATTTGTAACTTTATAAAGCCTTCTATTTCCTTAGCCATTTTATGATACTTTTTCTACTTGTATAAAATTCACCTCTACCGGTGTTCTTCTTCCAAAAATCTTAACAATCACTTTCAACTTCTTCTTCTCATCATAGATTTCTTCAATGGTACCCATGAAGTCGTTAAAAGGACCATCAATAATCTTAACTGTCTCGTTAATCAAATAAGGCTCTGTAATTACCTCATCTGAATCTACCATTTCATCTACCTTACCTAGCAATTTGTATACCTCAGATTGACGAATCGGATCAGGTCTACTTCCACCGAGAAAATTTATCACATTGGTTGTACCTGCAATATGTTGAATTATCTCACCACTAAATTTTTTCTCTATCGCTTCAATGTACATATAACCTGGAAAAAGGTTTCTCTCTTTAATCACCTTCTTACCATTTCTAATTTTGTAAACTTTCTCGGTGGGCACTAAAATCTGGGTTACCACCTGATCATATCCCATTCGAGCTAAATCCACTTCTAGATATTCCTTGATTTTTCTTTCCTTGCCACTAACAACCCGGAGTACAAACCATTTTTTTTCGTCTGACATTACAATGACATTAAAAATTTATAGATAACATCCGTAACATTCTTGGAAGCCAAATCCATCAATAAAACAATAATTCCAATAATCGCTGATGCAACAAACACTATCACACCATTACTCTGCAATTCCGCCCATGAAGGCCAAGTCACTTTGTGTAACAATTCCTGGTATGCTCCAACTACGTAAGCTTTTAAACTTTCCATTTCGTTCTTCTTTGCACGGGAGGTAAGAATCGAACTCACGACCTTTGGTTTTGGAGACCACTGCTCTACCAGCTGAGCTACACCCGTGTGTAATACAGACGAAGCAGTCCCGAAAAATCGAGACTGCCAAAGTCCGTAAATAATATTATTACTCAATGATTTCAGTAACCTGACCAGCACCTACTGTTCTACCACCCTCACGGATAGCGAAACGTAGACCTTTGTCCATAGCCACAGGGTAAATCAACTCAACAGTCAAAGTAATGTTATCACCTGGCATAACCATTTCCACACCATCTGGCAAACTTACTTCTCCCGTAACATCTGTAGTTCTCATGTAGAACTGAGGACGGTACTTGTTAAAGAATGGCGTATGACGTCCACCTTCTTCTTTACTTAGTACGTAAACCTCACATTTGAACTTCGTGTGTGGCTTGATAGAACCCGGCTTAACGATTACCATTCCTCTTTTGATATCAGTTTTCTCGACACCTCTCAACAGAAGACCAACATTCTCACCAGCTTCACCTCTATCCAAAATCTTACGGAACATTTCCACACCTGTTACAGTAGAAGTCATTTTCTCAGCACCCAAACCTACGATTTCAACTGGGTCACCAGAGTTAATTACTCCACGCTCAATTTTACCAGTAGCCACAGTTCCACGTCCTGTGATAGAGAATACGTCCTCTACAGGTAATAGGAAAGGCTTATCAGTATCTCTTTCAGGCGTAGGAACCCATGTATCAACAGCTTCCATCAATTTCTCAATAGCTTCAACACCATCAGCTTCACCATTCAAAGCTTTCAAAGCAGAACCCAAAATAACCGGCGTATTGTCACCATCGAATTCGTAGAAACTCAATAGATCTCTAATTTCCATTTCTCCCAACTCTAAGAATTCAGGATCATCAACCAAGTCAACTTTGTTCATGAAAACAACAATTTTTGGAACACCTACCTGACGAGCTAACAAGATGTGCTCTCTTGTTTGAGGCATTGGACCATCAGTAGCAGCAACCACAAGAATAGCACCGTCCATCTGAGCAGCACCTGTTACCATGTTCTTAATGTAATCGGCGTGACCAGGACAATCCACGTGAGCGTAATGTCTTGCTTCAGTTTCATATTCTACGTGTGCAGTATTAATCGTGATACCTCTTTCTTTTTCTTCAGGTGCACCATCAATCGCATCGTAATCTTTCTTCTCAGCGAAACCTTTGCTAGATAAAACAGTAGTAATCGCAGCTGTTAACGTAGTCTTACCGTGATCTACGTGACCAATCGTACCCACGTTAACATGGGGCTTGGATCTTTCGAATTTTTCTTTAGCCATCTTTTTTTGTTTTTTATTTTATTTATAATTAAGTATTACTAATTCAAACTACTTACTCCAATTACATTAAAAACAAGATTTTCATTGAGCCAATGATGGGAATTGAACCCATGACCTCTTCCTTACCAAGGAAACGCTCTACCCCTGAGCTACATCGGCTTATCCAGTAGACTATTCTACCCTGGCGAAGGAGCACATTGTTCAGTTGATAAATGAGCGGGAGACGAGACTCGAACCCGCGACCCTCAGCTTGGAAGGCTGATGCTCTACCAACTGAGCTACTCCCGCTTATATGTTCTTTCAAACATCAATAAACGAAGTGGGAGTGGATGGACTCGAACCACCGATACCGTAAGGTGACAGATTTACAGTCTGCTGCAATAGCCACTATGCGACACTCCCATTTCTAGAGCCGATGGAGGGATTCGAACCCCCGACCAGCTGATTACAAATCAGCTGCTCTGGCCAACTGAGCTACATCGGCGAAATGTGTATATGAAAGAATCAGGAACCTAAAATTGTCAGCAGATTAACGCTGAATTCCAAGTCCTAAAATCTTATTTTCAATGAACAACTCCCTGACCATCTAAGTCAAACGGAGTGCAAAAATAAGGATTATTTCTAAATCTTAAAAGCTTCTTTAAAAAATTATTCGCTTTTTTTTAAGAAGGAATGTTAAATGCTACATAAAACCATGGGCATCAACCATGTAGGTTATGTTTCTCTTTATACTTTTTGAGTTGCCTTCTTAAAGATTCAACAGCAAGGTCGGTCGCCGCTTCAAAATTCTTTGCAGTCTCCGAAGCGAAAAGCGTTAAACCCGGAACATTCAACTTCACTTCCGCTGTTTTATCCTTGACTTGCTGGTGACTATCCAATTTCAAATAAACATCAGCATCTATAATTTTATCATAAAAAGTTTCTAGCTTATCTAGCTTTTTTTCTATAAATTCTTTCAACTGCTCTGAAGCAGCAAACCCAGAAGGGTGAAATTGCACATTCATATATATCAAATTTTACATTAAGCTTTAGGATGAGCTTGTTTATGAATCTCTTTCAAACGCTCGATGGAGTTGTGCGTATACACCTGCGTGGCCGCCAAACTACTATGCCCTAAAAGTTCTTTTATCGCATTCAAATCAGCTCCTTTGTTCAACAAATGTGTGGCAAAAGAATGCCGAAGCACATGCGGACTCTTTTTCTCTGTTGACCAACAATTTTCAAGCAATTTTCGAATAATATTATACACCGCTTTTGGATTCATTGCTTTACCGTGCTTATCAACCAAGAGCGTTTGAAAACTTTTTAATCCAAACTCATTATTTCGATAATCAATATAGGCTTTTATTTTAGATAAAACAAGCTTCCCAACAGGAATAATTCTTTCTTTCTTCCCCTTGCCGAGTACTTTAAGGGATTGGCTTGATTCATTAATATCTGTATCTTTTAATGCTATCAACTCAGCCTTCCGCATACCTGTGGCATAAAACAAATCAAATATCAGTAAATCCCGTGCACTGATAAAATCATCGGGCTCAGGAAGTTCATTCAACACCTTCAACAATTCTCGCTCGTCCACAAATTGCGGATTCCTCTGAGGCACTTTTAGGGTAGATACGTGTCGCGCTGGATTTGCTTCTAAAACCCCTTCCCTTTGCAAGTATTTAAAATAGGATTTAACCGTCGATAATTTTCTATTCACAGTACGCGCTGTGTATTGCTCACTGAGTGATGATAGCCAAAGCCGAATGTCCCGCGACTGTACTTTTTCCATAGTCCGACTAATGCTAGCCAGGTGCTTCTCAAACTGATCGAGGTCAAGTGTATACGAACGTATAGTATGCGCAGAAAAACGCTTTTCAACTTTCAGGTATTGAAGAAACTCATTAATTGGCATAAGCTAAAGATAGCAAAAGATTCTTTCAGGAAAACAAAAAGGGGTAAAGCTTACGCAATACCCCTCGAGTGTTTGGAAAACAAAATGCTAATCTAAGCCTTGTTCTCTTCTAATCTTTGCACTATAGGCTGCTTTGATTCTTTGCTCTCTTTTAAGAACAGAAGGCTTAGTAAACTGCTGGCGCTTTCTCAATTCCTTGATAACCCCTGCCTTTTCGTACTTTTTTTTGTACTTTCTAAGCGCCTTATCTATCGAGTCGCTATCTCTTGCATCTATAATAAGCATATTAAATACCTCTTTTTGTTTTGTTTAAAAAATTGAGACGCGAATATAAATATAATTTTGATAAAGTATAACGCTATCCCGCTAAAAAAAATTAGCAATTAGGACTATTTCAATCGGTTTCACCAAGAATTTTGAAGTAATTTACTTTAACACTTCACGCGAAATGACCAACTTTTGAATCTCTGACGTTCCTTCTCCGATGACCATCAAACGCGCATCGCGAAGAAACTTCTCAGCTGGATACTCCTTGGTATAGCCATTCCCTCCCATGATTTGCATAGCTTCATTACCATTTCTAACAGCCAACTCGGAGGCATAGTATTTTGCAAAGGCTCCTTGCTTCGTAATATTCTCTCCACGGTTTTTCATATCCGCAGCTTGCATACATAATAATTCTGCAGCTTCACACTCCGTAGCCATGTCGGCCAACTTAAACGATATCGCTTGAAAACTAGCTATTGGCTTGCCAAACTGCTCTCTTTCTTTTGCGTACGCTAAGGCAGATTCATAAGCTCCTTTGGCAACTCCCAAGGAAAGTGCAGCAATCGAAATACGTCCTCCATCAAGAACTTTCATAGCTTGCTTAAAGCCTTGCCCCTCCTCTCCAATCAAATTGGCCGCAGGAACTCGCACATTATCGAAGTATAACTCGGCAGTTTCACTTGCCCGAACGCCTACTTTGTTCGTAATCTTGTTAGCAGTCAACCCTGGCGTACCTTTTTCTATAATAAAAGCAGATATACCGTTTGAATCAAGCAATTTACCTGTTCTTACCAAAATAACGAAAACATCCGCACTTAAGGCGTGTGTTATCCATGTTTTCATGCCATTAATCACCCACTCATCGCCATCCTTTTCGGCAACACATTTCATGCGCATGGCATCACTTCCAGTATTCGGCTCTGTAAGCCCCCAAGCACCAATATGCTCACCAGAAGCTAAGGCCGGAAGATATTTTTTCTTTTGTTCTTCATTCCCATGTTGAAGAATATGACCTGTGCATAAACTGTTATGCGCCGCAACAGACAAACCAAAACCACCACAAACTTTACCTAATTCTGTCAAGACACTCACATACTCCAAATATCCCATACCACTTCCCCCGTACTCTTCAGGAACCAAAACCCCTAACAAGCCAAGTTCACCAGCCTCTTTTAAGATGTCAATTGGAAAATGCTCTTTATCGTCCCATTCATTTCGATAAGGCAAAACCCTTTGCTTGGCAAAGTCGCGCGTCATCTCTTGAATCATACGTTGATTTTCGGTAAGATTAAAATTCATGTATTTCAATTTTACACAAAGGTACGTAATGAATAAACAGAAAGCAATACACCAAAGATTTATCCATTCACACTATGTTACACTAAAGAGATTTAAAGGATAATAAATTTCTTGAGATTGCCTATATTTACTCGGCATAAACTCAAAACATAGATGAATAAATTTATTATTATTTTACTCAGTGCTCTTTCGCTTGTTACTTTACGTGCTCAAGTTCTAATCAATGAATATTCAGCCGCTAATTATTCGGATGTCGATTTTCTGCCTGGTCCGGGTACAGCCTATGAAGATTGGATAGAACTCTACAACACTTCCGCTACAGCATTTGATTTGAGTGGTTATTTTCTGAGTGATAAAATCAATAATCTTCAAAAGTGGCAGTTCCCCTCGGGCACAAGTATACCCGGCAATGGTCATCTCGTCTTGGTAGCCTCAAGTGAAAACGCTTTTCTAAACGGCTATCAGCACACCAATTTCAAACTAACACAAACCAAAGGAAATGAATACATAATTTTATCAGATCCAAGTGGTTTAATCCTTGACAGCATCTTACTCAACACACCCAACAAACCGAATCACTCTCGGGGTAGAATCACGGATGGCGCAAGCACGTGGGGAATATTTGATGATCCGACAGAGGGTGCTAGCAATACAGGTGCTCTCGATAAATATGCAGACATGGTAGTATTCAGTGTTGCTCCGGGAGCCTACCCTAACGCTCAAACGATTACATTGAGTACAACTGAACCCAATTCAGAAATAAGATATACTACAAACGGAAGTGTTCCGACTACCGCCTCTACTTTGTATACTAGTCCAATTAATGTTAATGCTACAACGGTTATAAAAGCTAGGACGTACTCAAACAACCCACAGGTTTTATCGAGCCACACTGAAACGAATAGTTATTTTATCAATGAGGGACATAGTTTGAAAATTATCTCTGTGAGTGGCAACAATGTTCCAACCTTGTTTAACGGTTCTCAAATCGAACCCTTAGGGGCTCTTGAACTATTCGAAATAGACGGCTCCTTCTTGACTGAAGCCACAGGTGAATTTAATAAGCACGGAAATGATTCATGGGCCTACGCTCAGCGTGGTGTCGACTTTATCGCCCGAGACCAATTTGGAACAAACTATGCCCTGGTAGATGAAATTTTTGACACAAAAGATCGTGATGAATTCCAACGAGTTATTTTAAAATGTGGAGCTAGTGATAACTTTCCATTTGAACCAGGTGGGGCTCATATACGTGATGCATATATTAATGAAATGTCTCAACTTGGAGATTTACGCCTGGATGAACGATCGAATGAATTCGCTGTGCTTTATTTGAATGGTCAGTATTGGGGTGTTTACGATATCCGCGAAAAAACTGATGATAGTGATTTCACCACCTATTACTACGATCAAGATGTTCCGAATATTCAATACTTGAAAACCTGGGGAGGAACTTGGGAGGAATACGGCGCGCCAAATGCACAAAACGACTGGGATGCTTTAGTGAGTTTTATTGACAACAACAATATGACCGTTCCTACCAACTACGATTATGTGGATTCTGTGTACAACACAGGAAGTTTAATTGACTATTTTATCTTGAATGGTTTTGTTGTTTGTGCGGACTGGCTCAATTGGAATACAGGTTGGTGGAGAGGCTTAGATCCGAATGGAGATAAAAAGAAATGGCGCTATACCCTTTGGGATATGGATGCTACATTTGGCCACTACATCAACTACACAGGCGTTCCAAGCCAATCGGCTAATGCTGATCCATGTGACCCAGAATCGCTGGGAGATCCCGGAGGACAAGGTCACGTTCCAATTTGGAACAAGCTGCAAACTAACCAAGATTTCTTCGATGATTACATCAATCGTTATGCAGAATTAACCAGTACGGTTTTTACTTGTGATAGTATGCACAATCTACTCGATCGAATGGTTGCTGAAATTCAACCAGAAATGCAACGGCACGCTACTCGCTGGGGAGGAAACTATAATACCTGGCTAAGCAATGTTCAGGATATCCACGATTTTATAGATACTCGTTGCGTAAATGTGCCTGCTGGCTTGGTAAACTGTAATCCTGAAATTAGCGGACCGTACCAAGTTGTATTCAATGTAGATCCTCCACTTTCTGGCGAAATTCAATTGAGCTCACTTACTCCGAGCACCTACCCCTTTACTTCGACATATTTTGGCGGTGTAAATATCGATATCGATGCTGACCCATTCGCTGGCTGGGATTTTAGTCACTGGACCATAGCGAATGACACTATTCTGCCTGATACTTTGTCTGAAAATGCCTTCTTAAATATTAGTGCTGACGATTCTATTGTTGCCCATTTCATTCCTGAAATATCTGGAGATACCATCACCTTTATTGTGGTGGGACCAGGTTCGGGAACAATCGATATCAATGGTGCGAATCAATCCAGTTTCCCTTACACGGAAAATTTTCCAAGTGGATCTTTACTAACATTGACTGCAAATGCGAATGCTGGTTTCACCTTTTCCAATTGGAGTATGAGTAACAATGTAGCCAACCCAAATAACAACTCAGCCAGTATCGCCATTAACTTGACAGGAAATGATACGATATATGCTTATTTCGATCCAATTCCTGTCGATACACTCGTATTCGTCGTTAATCCTCCAGGCGCTGGTAGTTTGAATATTAATGGGACTAATCAGAGCAGTTTCCCATATACCGGAGTGTACAATAGTGGCACAAGCATGAACCTTGGAGCTCTGGCTAATGCCGGATTCACTTTTACAAATTGGGCTATGAGTGCTCATACGGGTGCTCCAAATAACAATACAGCCAATATTACTTTTACTTTGGGGGCAAATGACACCGTATATGCGAATTTTACCGCAATTATTGAGGATACGATTGTATACAGAGTTGATCCTCCTGGAAGTGGAACTATTAGTTTGAATGGGTCGAACCTATCGCCTTTGCCATTTACCTCAATAAATACCACAGGCTCTTTAATGAATATTCAGGCAACAGCTAATACAAACTTTGCTTTTTCTTATTGGGAGTCGAACAATAATATCATCGCGAATGTAAATAGCCCGTCAAGCAGTTTTACATCCAATTCGAATGATACCGTTACGGCATATTTCACTTCAAATATTACGGATACATTAGTAGTCATTATGTTTCCAAATGGATCAGCTACACTGAATGTTGGTGGAGATGTGATTACAAGCACACCTTTCGTAGGCGTTTATCCTTTGAATAATTCACTGGCTATTCAAGCACAACCGAACAACGGAACAAGCTTCAATCGCTGGGAGTTAAACACCCAAGTACTGCCAGATTACAATCCACTTACCTCGTTTATCTTTATCGATCAAGATACTTTGTTTGCCTATATTAATGCACCTACTTCTATTAATGACCTGGGAGAAGATGTAGCGAACTTTACCTTATTTCCAACGGTGAATGATGGTAATTTCCAAGTCGACTACACCTTAAATGAACCGAGCTCTATCCACTTGCGCATCGTAAATGTTGAAGGGAAGCTAATCAAAGAATGGCTCTTTGAGCAAGAACATGCTGCTGTTTCTCACCAGAAAGAATTGAGCTTTGAGGGAAGTGATGGAATGTACTTCCTTCAAATTTCTACAGACAAAACGCACGCAGTTGAGCGAATAATGAAGTTAAGTAAATAAAAAAAGGTCCCAATTCATTGGGACCTTTCTACTATTGGTGGTTTGATTATTATTATCCTCTGAAATTATACAACTTACTACTGCCGCTTGCAGCCTCCTGCTCACTAAGGTTAGGTGTTTTGGTTTGATCTTTTTGGATTTTGATATTTAAACCCATCCCAATGATATAAGACTTCTTTCTAAAATCCATAGTGTAAGAACCAACATAACCTGCTGGAGGCGTTGCTAAAGGGTTCCCGTCAGCATAGCTATGGTTGGTGTAAGTGAATTGTTGTCCAACATTTTGAGTAAACATAGCACCAAAATCAAAGGCCAATGATTCGGTAAAGTCAATTCTTCCACCTATGCCCACTGAATGTCCAGGAATCCAAAAATCAACATCACTATGGTATTCTGGATCTACCAAGGCTCTGTTATAGGTGTATCCACCGCTAATCAAAAACTTGTCGAATAATTGGTAAGAAGTAGAAAATTCGAGCTCGTAATAGCCCTGATTCATATACTGCTCACGACCATTGTAGTCTACGTTACCAAAGAAAGTGTATCGACCTCCTGTGTTTACGCGAAACTTATCATTGACTTGATAACCAATTCCGACAGTCAAGGAGCCAGGCAAATCAGACCGTATTTCTTCACCATCAATGAAAACCGGTCTTCCTCCCTGCTCACCACCGTCTTTTCCATCTCTTACCGATGTAGTTAAAGTTATTTTCGTGCGATGCTCGTACTTCAATGCAATGAATAATTTATCCGTAGGTTTAATCAAAAAACTTGGTATAAAATTGATTCCGCTACCCTTTTGACGAATACTGATGAAACGATCTCCACCTAATTGGTCATAAGTTTGACCTGCAGTTGAATAAACTGCTTCTCCTGTTTCACTACTCACAGCTCGCAGATAATCTCCAGGACTCATCCATTGATTTAAATCAGCATTTTGGGTTTCTGGTAAAATCTCAATATTCGATACTTCGCCCTCACTTGAAACCAATTGCTGACTCCATCGAAAGTCCATTCCAACATTCAAATACTTATTTACCTTGTATGCAAAGCCCAATTGAACACCCGGACTAAAACCTACCCCTTTATTTTGAAAATTAAAACGATAGTCCGCAATATTACTGTAACCCGTTCCGTTAGCAGCATCATAATTAACTAGATTACGAGTCCCTGGCAAATTAGTAATTGTTGAAGGGATATCTGCAATTCCACGATCTGAAACTGGCAAATTGGCATAATCCACACCACCTGCGCCACCTACAATCATAAAGGCTCCGTGAATACTCACATCATTGATATTCCAGTTCGCGAAAAAGCTAGGAAATACAAAACTCTTTACGTTTCCATTATAACTTTTCGGGTTTGAAGTATACAACTCGTATTCACTATCGATGTAGCTAAACTGATTCAAAAACTGATTGTTCATCCCAATTTGCACCCCATTACCCATTGAAGGAAGATTCGCTGGATTAAAAAAGACCGCATCCACATCTACCATGGTCGTACGCGAGGGCATTCGGATGAATGCTGCACTCTGGTTGGGAATTGTAAAAAGATTAGCCTGCTGGGCTACAAGAACAAACGGCGAAATAAACGCCGATAAAAGCAAATAAATATTTTTCATAATCTCAATTTGGTTTGGTAAAAGTACATTTTTCGAATGGTTCTTAATCGACATTTCAACATCCAAGAGGTCTAAATAATGCTGTACATTAAAATTCGCACTCCTTACACTAGATAAAGAATACATAAAAAAGATGCAACTTTGTAGCTATGATAGTCATCACAGGTGCCAGAGGTTTCATTGCAAGCAACTTAGCAGAAAAGCTAAATAACAAAGGTTTTAATAACTTGATTCTTGTTGATGAATTACAAAATCAAGCGAAAAACAGTAATATCAACCACATACATTATGAGCAAATAATCGACCGGAATGATTTTCTTCCTTGGTTCGATTTGAATGGTGAAAATGTGGATTTTGTTTTTCATCTTGGAGCTAGAACGGATACCACCGAGCAGGACGAAAAGGTCTTTAACGAGCTCAATCTAAACTTTTCCAAAAGGGTTTTTGAGACGTGCACAAAGTTTAACATTCCTCTAGTGTATGCATCTTCTGCGGCCACGTACGGCAATGGCGACCTAGGGTATGACGATACCAAGAGCATTCAAGATTTAAAGCCCCTCAACCCCTATGGATGGAGTAAGCAAGCATTTGATTTATGGGTGTTAGAACAAAAAGAAACCCCTGATTTTTGGGTGGGACTAAAATTCTTCAATGTGTATGGTAAACATGAAAACCATAAAAAGCGCATGGCCAGTGTGGTCTACCATACCTTTAATCAGATTATGCAAACAGGAGAAATGAAACTCTTCATGTCTCATAAGGAAGGAATTGCCGACGGAGAGCAGCGACGAGATTTTATAGCGGTAGATGACCTTGTTGATGTATGCTACTTTTTTTATAGCACACAAAAAAACAGTGGTTTATACAACCTAGGCACTGGAGAAGCCCGAACATTTAATGAACTTGCCCATGCCGTTTTCCATGCCATGCATGTGCCGCCAAAAATATCCTATATTCCGACTCCAACTGATATTCGCGAGGCCTACCAATATTATACAAAGGCTGAAATGAATAAATTGCGATCAATCGGCTACACCAAACCGTTTACATCTTTAGAAGATGGAGTACGTGAATATGTGCAAAATTTCCTGCAAAATCCAACATAATGATGTAAGAGATTCGTCGTTTTGAATACAGCTAAAATCTACTTTTGCTAAAAAGATTTCTCACCATATCACTTCTATTCATCGGCTTCCTTCTCGGCGCTCAAGAATTATCTAACTTTAAGAAGTATGAACTTGAAATTAGCAACGATACGCTAATTGTAGATAGTTTAAGTATCCTTGAAGAAAGTTTTCAGCTATCTATTAATGGCAAGCAGCTATCTCAGAACACATATCAACTGAACCCACATACCTGTGTCTTAATAGTGCCTGAGGAATTTGTGGGGCAAACGGCCGTAATAGCCTATCGAACCTTCCCCTTTCTTTTTACAAAAAGATTTTACTCAAAAGACTTTGATCAATATCAACAGCAAACAGCTGAACAGGGTTTTTTAATCAGTTCAGCAAAAACGAACAATTCGAATTATTCTAGCTCCAGCCTGGTTGACTTTGGCAAACTCAGTTATAATGGGAACTTATCCAGAGGCATAGGATTTGGAAATGCCCAAAGCCTTAATGTGAATTCCAATTTCAACATCCAGTTGTCTGGAATGATTACAGATGACATTGAAGTACTTGCCGCAATTACCGACAACAATATACCGATTCAGCCGGAAGGAAATACGGCCCAACTTCAAGAATTTGACAAGGTCTTTATTCAGTTACGCAAAGACAAACATTACCTCACGGTCGGCGATTTCGACTTGCGAAGCACAGACAGTTACTTCATGAAATTCCAACGAAATATGCAAGGTGCCTCTTATCAGGGAGAGCAGAACATCAATGATTTTGGTGTAGCTAGTGGAAAGGCAAGTTTTGCTATTTCAAGGGGCAAGTTTGTTATCAATAATATAACTGCCCAAGAAGGTAATCAAGGACCTTATCGCTTAACGGGTCCGAATGGGGAAACATTCATTATTGTTCTTGGTGGTTCAGAGCGCGTTTTTATCAATGGAGTACTGCAAGAGAGAGGAGATAATAATGATTACGTTATTGATTACAACGTCGGTGAGATTATTTTTACGCCCAATAAAATGATTACACAAGATATGCGTATTCGTGTTGAATTCGAATATGCAGATCGTTATTATTTGCGTTCACTTTATCATGTAAATGGTGGATTTAGCCACGATAAATTCGAAGCTAATTTTAATTTTTTCTCCCAACAGGATGCAAAGAACCAAGCCATTAACCAAGATATCAATGAGGAACGAACACGCATTTTAGAAAGCGCTGGCGATGATATTCTTAGTGCCCTAGCTTCGGGAGTTAGTGCTGTCGACTTTGATGAAAGTCGGGTGTTATATGAAAGACGAGATACACTTATCAATGGGGTTTTAGATACCTTTTATGTGTATTCTACCAATGAAGAACTCCAACTATATAGCCTAACATTTAGTTTGGTTGGTGAAGGAAATGGATCCTACAGCCCTATAAATGCTGTTGCCAATGGTAGAGTTTTTGAATACTTTGGACCTGGAAATGGAGCTTATCTCCCTGTTGTTCAGTTAATCGCTCCAGAAAAACAACAATTATTCAATACGCGGATAGCCTACAAATTGAATAAAACAGGAATATTGGGTGCAGAATTTTCTTTGAGTAATCGCGATTTAAACACTTTTTCCGAATTAGACAAAGAGGATAATATTGGCTATGGTCTAAACTTGTTTATGGATCAGCAAATTCAGATGAAAAAGGATTCCCTTAAAAGTGTCCAAATCAACGGAAATTATGAATTTAAACAAAAAGACTTCACTCCGCTTGAACGATATCGGGCAGTTGAATTTAACCGCAACTTCAGTTTTCAAGATGACATTTCACGGAATGAACATTTAGCCAATGTTGGATTTAATTTTAACAAAGCAGGTAAAGGCAATATCAATGTAGCACTTAACTACTTACAACGTGATAGTGTGTATCGAGGAGTAGAAAGTATACTTAACGGCAACTACAATCATAAAGGTTGGTCTATTTCAAACACAACCCGTCACTTATACGCGAAAAATCAGGATACAGAAATACACTTTATTCGACCGCAGTTTACCAGTTCAAAAGCATTGCCCAAAATAGGTAATTGGCGTTTAGGTGTGACAGTAAACAACGAAATTAATCAAGCAAGGTCCACCAGCACAGATAGCTTGTTAAATACCTCATTCTTATGGCAGGAGTATGGAGTTTTTATCCAAACTTCGGATTCTTCAAGAAATCAATTGTCCTTAAACTATAAGCTAAGATATCAGCATCTCAGCGATGGCGAACAGTTTGATGCCGCTTATTTAAAAGCTCAGAATATTGAAATCAAAGGAAGAATTCTGGCTAAAAAGAGCCATACACTCAATTGGAACCTTATTTACCGCAATCTAAAGCAAGATACTTTATTCACCTCAGACAGTGATCTTGAGCATTTTTATTTAGGTCGAATCGATTATGGCTTTTCCGGATTTAAAGGGGCAATACGGGGAAGCACCTTGTATGAAATTGGGGCTGGACGCGAACAAGAAGTTCAGTACAACTACATTGAAGACCCTAATGGACTGGGTAGTTTTGCCTGGGAAGACATTAATGGTAATGGTGTACAAGAAATCAACGAGTTCTATGTTTCAGCTTTTGATAATGAAAACCGTTTTATTCGAGTATATTCCAATTCACTTCAATTTCGTCCTGTGAACTCCACTCGCTTCAATCAAAACTTAAACTTGAATCCGAAGGCTGTCTGGTTTAATGAAAAAGGTATTAAAAACTTACTGAGTAAGTTTTCATCAAACACAAGCCTGCAATTCAGTAAAAAAGTATTTGCTTCCAGCGCTGTTGATTTTGTTGATGTGATAAGCCCTTTTGAATTTGGCCTAGCTGACAGCGTACTAGTATCGCGTAATACGAGTATTCGAAATGTGCTCTTTTTTAATAGAACGGATACTAAATATGGATTTGACTACACCTACTTATACAGTGAAAATAAAAGTTTATTGACCAGTGGATTCGAACGAAGAAAATATATTTTAAACACATTCAATGCTCGTTGGAATTTCGCGAAAAACTTCACTTTAAATGGAACCTATGCTACGGGATTCAAGCAGAATGGATCAGATTTTTTCTTTGATCGACAATATGAATATATCATTAATGAAGCGGGAGGCAATATAACCTGGCTATATAAGAATGCCTTGCGCATCGAATTGGCTTATCAATATGGATTTAAATCCAATCCCCTGCCTGAGACGGGTGGACAATTTTCAGTAAGTAATGAAATGCTAACTAATATAAAATATGCCAAAGCAAATAACTACAGTATTACCGGGCAGTTTAGCTATACGACTGTGGGATACAACGATGAAAGCTTCCAAAATCAACAATTACAATTTGATATGTTGAGAGGCTTGCAGGAAGGAAATAACTTCATTTGGAACATTGGCATAGATAAAACCTTTGCAAAGCTCTTACAATTATCTGTTATCTACGATGGCCGAAAAGTAGGAGATAACTCGATGGTCCATAGCGGCAGAATGCAGGTAAGAGCGATATTTTAAATTGGATTTTAAAGCTGCTACTTGTAAAGCGCAGGGAAATCTATTGTGCATTTATCCAATCGCGAATCAACTGAATGCCTTCAGTATGCGATACAGATCGACCGATTTCAGGCATGCGCTCATCCACCTGATCGGAAATCATGCGATACAAAAGAATCGACTCATCAGCTGCACCCGGTTTAATTACGTATTGTAAACCACCAGAGCCACTACCGGCAGCCACGGGTGTTTTCCAGAAACCCAAACTCAATGAATCGGTGTTATAATACTCTAAATAAAAGCCCGAATTGGCTGCTGAACCTTCTAAGCGGTGACAAGAAGCGCAGTTAACGGCAAGATAAGCTCTAGCCTTACTATTCAATGACGCTGTCGGATGATCCATTCCAGGCCAATCCGGAATATTACTCAAACTTGGGCTGGATAAAATTCCATCAGCAATCCAGCGATCTAATTGATTACTTGTTCCGTTTGCGTATGCATAATCCTTATTCAAATTCTGAATCACGGGACCAATAGGCTCTATCTTTCCATTGTTGGCATGACAATTTTTACACTGATTTTGGTTGGGGATTTGATAAGAAACTGTTTGCATCTGTCCATCAACATACGCAGAAATTGTTCTGGCACCACCTACCACTGTTCTCGTAGCATCTGTTTGTTCATCATTCCATTCATAGGTTTCTGGATACCAACCATCACTTCTCCTAATCAGTAAGCGTGTCTCAACGTAGTCTTCAACACCATTCGCATCTTCGTAGTAAAAGTGTTTGATTAATACCGAGCCTTCTGGCAAATCCAATGTGCCCGTAGTATCAAATGGAATAGACACACCATCTGGCACGTATATAAAACGCTTCTTTGAGGCATAATCACTAAACAAAGGCATATTTAAATCGTAAGGCAAGACTCCCGCTTCACTATTGGGTATCAAATCAGCTACGTTTCCTTCAAAGAAATTATAAGTCGACAACAAGGTATGCCCTTTCCCTGCAGGAATATTTATAGCACCTTGGTCAATTTCATCTTTTTTACATTGCCCCAAAAGCAATAAGACCATTACCAGAATCGTAGCATATTTGATTCTATTCATTCTTTAAAATGGTTCAAATGAAACTTCTGGAAGTGGATTTTGCTGACAATCGTGTGGAGTCATATCATCGGTAATTGCACCACCTGACATGTCTTGTCCAGCATTCACATTAACGAAACTTGGCATGCTAGCATCTTCCTGAATACAAATCACTTGCGGGGCAGCGTATATACCATCCAAAAGAATATCTGGTTGGGCAAAACTATTAGCGGCCAAAAGACCCATAATATCCATAATTACAGCTGGCTGATCTTGGTT
>JAFMKE010000124.1 GCA_017853115.1 Verrucomicrobiota bacterium | reverse complement strand
ACAGGCACTTCAATCAAAACACCTACGACCGTTGCTAAAGAAGCTCCAGAGTTTAAGCCGAAAAGGGATATTGCCACGGCTACAGCTAACTCAAAAAAGTTGCTGGCGCCAATCATAGCGGCAGGTGCGCATATTTTATGACTTAATTTTAAGTATTTACCACTAAACCAACTCAGGAAAAAGATGAAATAGGTTTGAAGGGCAAGCGGTATCGCAATCAATACAATGGTAATGGGTTTATCTAAAATGGTTTGCCCTTGAAAGGCGAAAATTAGCACTAAAGTCAAGAGTAATGCCGTAATTGAAATGGGTTTAAGTCGCTTCAAAAAATGATTTTCAAACCACTGCTTACCTTTGGATTTTATTAACAGGCGATTGGTCAGGTATCCTGTTATTAAAGGAATTACGACAAATACTATAACCGAGGTAATCAATGTTTGGTAAGGAATACCTATAACTTCTCCGTTTCCGTTCAAGAAACTAATATCAAACCATGAAAACAATAGCCCAACTATTGGGACGAAGGCAATTAATAAGATCAAATCATTGACGGAGACTTGCACCAGGGTATAGTTCGCATCGCCTTTGCTTAAATAAGACCATACAAAAACCATGGCCGTGCAAGGCGCTGCACCGAGTAAAATAGCACCAGCTAAATATTGCTCGGCATCTTCAGGACTTATCCATGCTTCATATAAATAATGGAAAAATACATAGGCGAACAAGGCCATCGTAAATGGTTTGATTAGCCAGTTGACCACCACGGTTAATCCCAAGCCTTTCCAATTTCTTGAGACATATTTAAGCGAGGAAAAGTCGATCTGAACCATCATCGGATAAATCATTAACCACACCAAAATAGAAACGGGTACGTTCACTTCAGCGATGTTCCAGTCGCTTAACACCGTGATGTTATCCCCTGCAATAAAACCCACACCTATTCCTGCTGCAATACATAGCAGTACCCAAACAGTCAGGTATTTTTCGAAAAATCCAATTCTTGCTTCTTCACTCATAATTAGTTGACTTTAGAAAAGACGTAAAACAATTCAGTAGCTATTTCAAATGATCGATAGTCGTACAATGCAGATTCCAAAGGAGTATCGTCAAAGTTCTTTGGATCTTCATAGCGAATCGGAATTCGTTTTTCGCAACCTGATACAATAGGGCAGTTTTCATCCGCATGAGAACAAGTCATAATGGCTGCGAAGCCCGATGAAGGATTAATCGAATCGTCATACATCTTGGAAAACATCACAAGCGGATCACTGTTTTCATCCCATTGAACAAAATACTTAGGATTTCCTACGCCTTCTTTGCTCATTTTAAAACCGAATCGTTCTAAAGACGCAACTGCTCTTTCATTAAATGCAGTTTCTTCAACGCCTCCACTGTATGATTGTGCCGAAATACCAAAGTAATTAGATGCCACCTGTCCCCAAATTTGAGAAAACTGGCTTCTTCTCGAGTTGTGCGTACAAATGAAATTGAGTAATACAGGTTGGTTTTTGTCTTTCTTCTCTTGGATAAAATGAATCAAAACGGCTAATTCATTTCTCCGAATTTCCGAAATGGTATTGAAATCTATTTTATCGATTACCGCTTGTATTTTATGAAACATCTCGAGCTTTTTGATTAGCGTCCCTTATTTTCCCCTTTGCCATTTTCCGCAGATAAAATTAGGGCATTCAAGCTATTTTGCAATAAATCAAGGTGTTTTAAACCTTGCACCCAATTTTTTGGTATTGCCTCCATTCCGTAATACGCGCCTGCCATTTGGCCATAAATTGCCCCTACCGTATCGCTATCCATCCCATTATTCACAACCTGTAGTAGTCCATCCTCAAAAGTGCTGGTTGAATAAAATGCGTATATAGCCGCTTCCAAGCTTAAGGGGGCATATCCTGAATTACTTTTATCCATGGCTTCGAAGTTCAAAGTGAGGATGTTACGCATTGCTGCATGCTTGCTATGATTATTCTGTTGGCGAATGAATTCTGCGAGGTCCTCTTTGCTAAAGTTGTTCAAGAGCCTATTCAAAATACCCCCAAACAGACGGGCAGTTTGAAGTGATTCAGCGCTGGAATGGGTAGTTGCGGCGCTTTGTTCGGCGTATTTCTGTGTTAGGTGGAGTGAATGATAATATTTAATCGCAACCGGCCCCATTCGCATGAGTGCACCGTTTCCCGAGTATTTGCTGGCTGTAAATGGGGAAACTAAATCGCCATTTTTTCTGTAATTGAGCAGTACTTTAAAGGTTTGCTTTCCAATGCCTATGGCTTTTCCGCGCGTAGTGTGGTAACCTTCCATAATCCATTTCAGGAATAAATCCAGCAATTTTTTGCTATCCAGTTCACTTGTTTCACTCAAAGCCTCGGCTAAACACAAGGCCATGGCTGTATCATCTGTCCATTCACCTGGCTCTAAATTGAATTTGCCGCCACCTTGAAAATCTACGACCTGTGGAAAAGTATTGGGGTCCTTGAATTCGACAGGAGCACCCATGGCATCGCCAATCGCCAAACCAAAAAAAAGTCCTTCTGCCTTTTCAACGTTCATCTGTTTAATACTTATACCGTAAAGTTAATAATGTTACTAAGACACGCATCTTTTCATTTGCACTTAGATGTATACTTGTGCGTACTATTTTATTATCTTACTTTTGTATCCAATAAATTCTTTACTTACGATGGAATCAAGAACCCCGGCATATTCGCGGACAATCATGACTGAAATAGTCTTACCCAATGATACGAATGCCTTACATAACCTTCGTGGTGGGAAAATTTTACATTGGATGGATATTGCTTCGGCCATTGCAGCAGGTAAGCATGCGAAAGCTGTTGTGGTTACTGTTTCTGTTGACCAAGTGTCTTTTGACAATCCAATAAAGGTTGGAGATGTTGTAACTATTGAGGCGAAGGTAACTCGTGTGTTTAACACTTCTATAGAAACTTACATTGAAGTTTGGGCTGAAAATTTGCCTTCACAAAATCGTTACAAGTGCAATACTGCTTATTACACCTTTGTGGCTTTGGATAGTAATGGTCGACCGAAAAAGGCTATTCCGGTAATGCCTGAGACTGAGGAAGAGAAGAATCAATTTGATGGAGCCTTGAAAAGACGGGAAATAAGACTTATTTTGGCGGGAAGAATTGATGTCACTGAGGCAGAGAGTCTAAAAGCATTGTTTAACCAAGAATAAGTTGTCCGAATGATCAAGGTGCTAAAGAAATCAGGTGGAAGGTTAGTTGAGATTCAGGAGATTGAGCCAGGTTGCTGGGTTAATATCTATCCGCCGTTTTCTAAAGAAAATCTTGAAGAAATCGCGGAGATGCACGATCTGCCACTCGACTTCTTAACGGATTCCTTGGATAGGGATGAGCAAAGTAGATTCGAATCTGAGGAGGAAGCGGATTTGGTCGTTTTAAATACGCCAATCCTAAACAATGACTTGATAGATAATGAAGCGCTTTACTTGACTATTCCAATCGGTATAGTCAGCAAGCCAGATTATATCATTACCATCTGCAGTTATGAAAATCGAGTTATCGATGATTTCCTTTTCAATCGAATCAAGGGTTTTGACCCAGCTGATCAAAGTTTATTTACCTTACAGCTTTTCAATCGAAACGTATACTACTTTCAGTATTACCTGCGTGAAATAAACAATAAACGATACTCATTCGAAAATGAGATTTACCGCTCATCGCGTAGTAAAGATTTGAAGCGTCTACTTGATTTACAAAAAAGCTTAATTTATTTCGTTACCAATCTGAGAAGTAATGATTTGATGATGAATAAGCTTCGTCGCACGAATTTCCTGAAGATTCGTGAGGATGAATTTAAGGAAGACTTCTTAGAGGACATTGTGGTGGATAGCGGCCAGGCTATAGAGATGGCGGATATTTACACCAATATCTTGAACGGTACAATGGACTCCTTCGCATCAATTATTTCCAACAATTTAGGTATTGTAGTTCAAAGATTGACAGCAGTTACTATTGTTTTGATGGTCCCTACCTTATTAGCGAGTTTTTATGGGATGAACGTGCGCCTACCTCTTCAGGAAGGTAACGAACATAACTTTTTACCTTTTACAGTAATTATTGCGCTTTCTTTAGCTTTTTCTGGAGTATTGGGCTGGTTTTTTATGAAAAAGAGATGGTTTTAATCAGCACGTAAATGAAAAAATGGATTTTCGCAGGAATCACATTCAGTGTTGCGATTCCCTTCTTGATTTTTGGAACCCAATTTTGTATGTATCGAATACATTGTTAAAATCCGCTCTACATGATAGTTTTATCTATTTTTCTATCTCTCTTCTTTTTACTGTTTCTTCTCTTGTTGATGAGGAAAGATCATACGGTTTCTATAGAGGAACTTCGTGAAGAAATGAGTATCTCTCGGTCTTCATTTTTCGAATTTAACAAAGTTCGGTGTCACTATACCGATGAGGGGGTGGGCGAAGTGGTGATTATGATTCACGGCCTAGGTGATTCATTTCGCATCTTTGACGATTTTGCTTCAGAAGTAGTAAAGCATTATAGAGTAATCCGCTTGGATTTACCAGGGTTTGGCTTAAGTGATGTTCCTTCTCAAAATCAAGTAGGCGGTGAGTTGATTGATTTTTATGCCAGGTGTTTTTCAGCATTTCTCAAGGAACTCGATATCGATCAATTGCATTTGATCGGCAATTCATTGGGTGGCTGGGTCTCGTGGCATTGGGCGTCCAACCATTCCGAGCAATTGCAATCGCTTACTTTGTTAGCAAGTGCGGGTTTTGAATTAGAAAGGGTTAAAAAGAATATCACACAAGGAGTGCTTGAACATATCCCATTATTTTTGTTGAAAAAGGGCATGCCAGCTTCATTTGCCCAAGTTAATTTGCGCGCTTGTATTTATAATAAGGACCTCATTCATCCGCATTATATCCGTAATAATTATCGGATGATTAATAAAAGAGGAACGCTACAATTTATGTTTGAGTTGTTAGAAAGTAAAGTTTACGCGGACCCGGGGCGATTGGCGGCTATTTCTTGTCCCGTATTGGTAGTTTGGGGAAATAAAGACAGAATAGCTCCTGCCTCACATGCTAAACTTTTTGAGGAGCATTTAACCAAGTGTAAGGTGGTGATGTACGATAAGTGTGGTCATTATCCCCAGATTGAAAGGAAGGACGACTT
>JAFMKE010000123.1 GCA_017853115.1 Verrucomicrobiota bacterium | reverse complement strand
GCAAAGTACTTTTTCCTGAACCATTACTTCCCACCAAACTCAACACTTCTCCTTGGTGAATACTGGCACTAAAATCACTTAAAACCGTATAACGCTCATTTCGTCCTTCAATGGAATAAGATTTACTTAAACTAGTAATATTTATGCTGGCCATATTAATTGTTCCTCTTCATTTTTTGTGGAGCCAAACTAGCTTGTTTCATACTTCCTATTTTCTTTCCATCATGCGCAGATTGTCTGTCCCCACGAAAATCTGGACTCAAGTATATATTATCACGCTCTTCAAACACCGAAACAAAACCTCCCTGCTCGTTCAAAAAACTATAATATAAAGATGCCTCATGTGTAAGCCTTCCCGCTACGGCTATACGCGGATATTCACTTTGATTAAAGTGGGAGCCATGAATAATCCTATTATCAAATACTACAATATTCCCAGCTTTCAAATTCATCGTAACTGCCTCTTGTTCTAATTCGTCTAAAAACGGCAGGAACGGCCAAGTGAAAGTGCTAGACACAACTCCATCATACCACTTATGACTTCCGCGAAGCAACTTTAAACTTCCGTTTGTTTCATCAACGTCAACTAATGGTATCCAAAGACCGAGGTGAGGTTCAATTGCAGGATTTAAAATCAAAGAAGAGTCGGTATGCAAGCCTACTTCACCATCAGAATTAGCCATTTTAACAAAGAACTGAATAATTGGTACTTTAAAATTTTGGAAATATTCATTTAAGCGGACAGTAAAGAGCTGCTTTAGCTTTTTATACACTTCCACCTTATTGCTTGAGCTCTCTGCTTCCATGCTAGTGTATCGCGGGGCATTTAAATAATCCCTATAACACGAATCATTATGAAAAATATCTAAGGCCGACTGAACTTCGGATTCATCCAAAAAGGGAAGCACTACAAAACCCTTATCCTCTAATTCTAACTGATGCACATCTGATTTAAATATTTGCAAGTTTGTTATAGGCTCTCCGTGGAACTCCTTGCTTTTTTGAATTAACAGATGACCATTAATGGTGTGATTGTCTATTTGGTCATATACGTGCGAAGAAGAAGGCTGCCAGTTTTCAGGAATATTACCTTTTTCGAGTGATGTCAAATTTTCTAATAAGCTATCTGGAGATAAGGGGTACCTATTCACTAAACCCTGCACGCTATCATAATGTTTGTATTCCGTTATAGCATTTGTTTCATGAGCTACAACAACCACGCTTATCCTCTTTTCTTCAGAAAGATTTGGACGGGAGCCATGAAAGGTGGCATCGTTCCAAATCAAGGCTTGGCCCTGAGGAATATTCAAATCCACCAACAAAGTATCATCTAAATCATCTGTAGCAACTGTTGGTGTGCCCAAACTTCCTGAACGACTATTTCCAAAGTAACGATGACTTTTTGGTAGGACAAACATTCCTCCATTCAGTGGGCTGGTAAAAGTCAAGGGAATCCATATGTGATAGCTACTGTACTTTTTCTCATCTACTATATCCCAATCCTGATGAAGTACAAATTCATCCTCTAACTGAGCTGATTTAACTACAAAATGAGCCACAAACGTCTGGTAATTTTCAAATTTTTCCTCCAAAGCAGGATTGACAATTCGAATAATTTCATTGGACAAAAATTTACCCAACTCAACATTACTTCTGTTGTGTGTAGCAAACATTCCATCAATTTGATTATCATTGAAATGCTGCTCATAAAGATTTTTCAATGCTTGCACTGCTTCTTCAGTCAACAAAGGTAGAACTGCAAACCCCTGTCTATTAATCGCTTTTTGATATGATTCCGACTTAAACATCTGACCCAACATTTATCCCATCCAACCAATGCTGCAATCTTGTTTTAGAAACAATCGGAAATTTGAATGTAAATACTTCATCCAAAAATTCATCACTTGGTTTTACCATATATTTCAAACCCTGTAAGACCTCTAGATTAATCTTATATCGATAAACTGTTCGCCCATCATCACTGTAATAGTGATACAATTGTGCGTTTTTATGTGTAATTCCCAAGCTTAAAGCTACACGCGTTTGACCACTCATGTTTGGATGGGAGGCATGTAATACCGAATGATTCAAAATCACACTATCTCCCTTTTTTGTGCACACATCCATCATATGCTTTTCGGCTAAATCCAAAACCTCTGAAAAGGCGCAAGGATAATTATAATTTACTCGCAAAGTTCGTTCTAGCCGATGACTGCCAGGCAAGAACTGTAAATTACCATTCTCCTTATTCGTATCCTCTACTGGTGTCCAGAAGCCAAAAGTTGCATACTTCGATTCATCTACAAAGGTCCAATCTTGATGTGGGCTTAGCCGTGAAGCTTCACCGGGACTTTTTAAAATAAAGTTTGCCATGATGATGCGGTAATTCTTAAAATGCTTAGCTACATAAGGACTCAATATCTCCTTGGCTCGTTTATCTACATAACGACTTAATTCCAGATTGGCGCAATCTTGCGTAGCATGAAAAGCCTGAACCTTACCAATTCGTTCATGCGCTTCAATTGTTTCTAGATAGAGGGATTGAATGGCGTTAATAGCTTCCATGGGCAAAAACGATACTTTCAAAAAGCCATTTTTATCTAATTGATGGTTCAAATCTTCGTTTTTCAATATCTGCTCCATAAATACTAAATCATTTTAAGCTGTTCTACCAGCACTTCCTGATGGGAGTAATTTATCTCTTCTTGTAAATGAAAATCCCTCAATTCTCCGTCTAAAAATTTATGCATCTGCCCATACAAGTCATTATTGGCAAGCTGAAATACTTGAGCTTGATATTCATTCTTTTTATGAAAATAGTAATATTTAGCTCCTTCCTCAAAAATATGCGCTGTTACTACTATTCTGTCGTCTGCATGTTTATTCGGGAAAGAACCATGAAAAAGTAAGGGATTAAAAAATAGGGCTTGTCCCATTTTTAATGGCAATGACTTAGCATTGGGGAATACATCAATGGGTATTCTAGCTGTTTGATAGGTGTTTGAGCAGTATCGATTACCGAGATTTTGACTGCTCGGCAAAACAGCCATGCAACCATTGTTTTGGTCAACATCTTGCAGCGGTAACCATAAAGTACCCATTTGATACTTTTGCATATCCGTAAAAGTCCAGTCTTGGTGTAAATACATCTCCTGATCAAACTGTGCTGGCTTCACAAGAAACGACTCATTTCTAGAGGTGCAATTGATAAAAAATCGGCCATATACATCCACTAAAGCAGCTTGAAGATCTTCCTTTAATTTCAAGCTCTTCTCAGTATTTAGATTCAATAAACTATAGTAAAAACTATCCTCAAAAACTTCTTCATAATTAAAGACTATTTTCTTTAATTTATTCAGCAATTGAATGTCATTGAAGTCAAGAACTACATAGCCTTGTTGAAGGTATAAAAGCTGTAATTCTTCACTTTTTAAAATCGGTACTAATGTTTCCATCTATTAACTGCTACTTCTAATCGCTGATATTGTGCGCTATCAACTTGCTCATTCACAAAATCATTTTCCTTGATTAATCGGCCGTGGTGAGGCTCCTCTTCTTTAATATACTTAATAAATGCATCACGGCTCATCGCATACAACTGCAACTTAGGCGGCTCGTCTTCAGTAATGTAATAATTAATCAATTCGGCATCTTTAGGATAAAGTGAAACGACACAAGCCAAGCGATCTTTTGTACTCAGGTTGGGAAAAGAACCATGAATAGTTTTATGAGCAAAAACTAAAGCTTCCCCCGCCGATGTACTACAGGTCATCATATCCCTTTTAATTTCATCCACAACATTATTATAACGCCAATAGGGGTTGGAGTTCGTTCGAACAGAATAATCAAACAAATGGCTTTTAGCTAAAATACGCATGGCTCCATTTAAGGGGTTGTTATCATCCAACGCAATCCAAACACTGAATGAAAGATACCGATTTTCATCTACTATATTCATATCCTGATGTGGGTTACTCTCTGAATTATCACCAGGCTTTTTGACTAAAAAATTGCTAAACAAGATTTCACTATTGACAATTTTTTCCAATATTTTTTCACGCACGACACCCAAAATCAATTCATTCACTTTATTTACCAATTCAGCATTATTCGAGTGGCTAGTAGTAATGAATGGTAAGTTTATTGCATCGTGCTCATTCTTAAAATCTTTATAGATGGTCCGCAAAGCGTCAACTTCATCTTGGTTAAGCAATGGCATGCGAGCATAACCCATTCTATCGAAGGTATCTTGAAGCTTGTCATCATAAAATTTAGGGCCTATTCTATCCATGCTGCTAGCTTTCTTTTAATTCGCGAAAACAGCGAATTAGCCCCATAATTTTTATCCATGAAAGTTTTGAAATCAGCGTAAGAAAGTTGTGGGAAATCAAAGTCGATATAGCCAATAAATTCAGCATGTTCAGGACGCTGATTTTTTTTCATTGAAGCAAATGAAAGCGTATCTATTCGAAACTGCTCAATTTGCTTCACTTCTGCCATTGGATCCATATAATGAAAACTCCACGAGGCAGCTGGTGATTTAATTGCCATAACTATGGCTATACGCTCCTCATCCGTTTGATTCGTAGAAGCTCCATGAATTAATTTATTGTTTAAAATGATAGCTTGACCAGCTTTAACTGGCACTTCGGTTGCATATTCAATCAACTGCTCATTAAACAAATCGTGAACAGTTGGGAATTGAGGAGTAACCACCAACATGTCGGCCAATCGATGACTTCCTTTAACAAGCCGTAAATTCCCGTTTTCATGGTTTGTGTCCTGTAACGGAATCCATATATTGGCACTTACAAAGTCCATCGAATCAACAAGTGTTGGGTCTTGATGAAAACCCGTTTCACTGCCCTCTCCAGGTTCTTTGACTAAAAATCCTGCGATCAACATGTCGAATGACTTGAGTTGTTTAGGCAGCACAGGCGAAACTACCCGTTGAATATCCTCATTCATTTGTAATATCAAATCTACATCATGCGTGTCGCTTGTACTGTGCATTTTTTCCTGTACCACCGCATGCGCTATTTTAGTTGAAAAATACAAAGACCGCAATTTTTCCACCTGATTAGCATCTAACAAGTCAATAACCGTGTATCCATCTTGTTCAAACTGTCGCTGATTTTCTATATTTACAAACGCTATCAATGTAATTTATAGTTTTACTATTCAAAGTTACGGCTTACAAACACAAGCTAAGGCAAATCTCTCATAAATCTATCTCAAGCTATGGTGTAGGTCAAAAATTCCTTAACATTCATCTTTG
>JAFMKE010000122.1 GCA_017853115.1 Verrucomicrobiota bacterium | reverse complement strand
TGATTACAAAAAAGTTAATCCAGAAATTCAAAAGAAACAAGAGTTAATTCAAGAGTTGTTTGATCAAGTTTTAGATGAAGAAACTAAAGCAATGATAGAAAAGCTTGAGGAATTAATGAAAGATATGGATAAGGAGAAGGCTTTGGAACAAATGGAAGAAATGCAGGTTAGTGATGAAGATTTGGAAAATGAGTTGGATAGAATGTTAGAACTGCTCAAGAAATTGGAATTTGAGCAAAAAATGAATGAAACGATAGATAAACTAGAAGAGTTAGCTAAAAAGCAGGATGAGCTTGCGGAAGAAGCTGAGCAGAAAAATAGTGATACTGAAAATCTTGCTCAGAAACAGGAGAAATTGAATGACGCATTTGATGAGTTGAAGGAAGATTTAGCTGAAATGCAAGAAGAGAGTGGAGAAATAGATTTGAGTGATATACAAGAACAAGCGGAGGATGTGGATGAGCAAATGGGTGGAGCTAGTGATGATTTAAATAAGGCAAAGAAGCAGAGTGCAGCAGAAAAACAAAGGGAGTCAGCTAAAAAAATGAGTGAGATGGCTCAAGCTATGAGCAACATGATGATGGACATGGAGATGGCTAGTATGGAGGAAGATATGGAATCATTGCGCCAATTGCTGGAAAATTTAATTGTTTTATCATTAGAGCAAGAGCGCATATTAAATGCATTTAAAGAAACAGCCATTAACACTCCTAGATATATTAGTTTAGTTCAAGAACAGTTTAAGATTATTGATGATTCAGAACTGGTCGAAGATAGTTTATATGCCTTAGCAAAACGTGTTTTCGAAATGCAATCTTTTATAACGGATGAAATTCAGGATATTAATAAAAACCTAGATAAAGCGGTGGCTGAATTGGAAGAACGTAGAGTAAATATTGCTTCAGTTAATCAGCAGTATGTCATGACTGGTTATAATAATCTGGCTTTAATGTTAAGCGAGGTTATGGAACAAATGCAACAGCAAATGGCACAACAAATGCAAGGAAGTCAGATGTGTGAAAACCCTGGTAATAAGCCTGGTAGTAAACCGGGAAAAATTCCTTCTCTAAAACAGATGCAGCAACAATTGAGTGATCAAATAACTCAGATGGCTGAGATGCAAAAGGATGGTCAAGGTTCGAAAAGTGGCCAGTCACAAAAGTTGGCAGAGATGGCTGCAAAGCAGCAAGCTATTCGTCAAGCCTTAGAGGAACTTAATCAGCAGGAAAACAAGGATGGTAAAGGTTCTTTAGGTAATCTACAAGAAATTATTGATCAAATGGATGAAACAGAGACCGATTTAGTGAATAAACAGTTAACAAATGATTTAATTAATCGTCAACAAGATATTTTAACACGCTTATTAGAGGCCGAAAATGCTGAGAAAGAGCGAGATCAAAAAGATGAGAGAGAATCTGTTACAGGGAAGCAGTACGAACAAACAATACCTCCATCCTTAGAAGAATATATTAAAAAACAAAAGGGAAGTGTTGAGTTATATAAGAATATTCCCCCTAAGCTTCGACCGTTTTATAAGTTGATTTCAGAAAAATATGTTCAAAACGTTTATAAACTTAATTAAATTAACTAATTTTCCACTCCTTGTCTAATACTATGGAAAAAATATCAGTTCAATCATCACCCGAAAGCCTTGTAAAGATTGAAGAGTTTATCGATACTACTTGTAATAATTACAATGTGGGTCCAGATGTTTTTGGCAATATTCTTATTGCAGTTACAGAGGCGGTTAATAATGCTATTTATCATGGTAACCAATCAGATTCGAGTAAAGAGGTTCATATTCACCACATTTTTGATTCGTCCTTAAAGAAGTTGTCTTTTGTGATTGTTGATGAGGGTAATGGTTTTGATTATAATAATTTACCCGACCCAACAGCTCCAGAGAATTTAGCTTTGATAGGTGGAAGAGGGGTGTTTCTAATGAAACAACTTGCTGATTGGGTTATTTTTAATGATTCTGGAAATTCAGTTGAGCTTCAGTTCAAACTGTAATATGTCTATCGAGTTTATTGTAGATGTTGGAGGTTTTACTTTTGAGAGTAAAGACCTGTATCAAACAAAAGCACAAACCCTACTTGGGTTGGAGCATTTTAATAAGGATTTAATCTTACAAGTTATATTCTTGGATGATGAAACACTTTTGTTAATGAATAAGGAGTTTCTAAACCATGATTACTATACAGATATAATTACCTTTCCAATAGAAGAATCTGAAGACACGTTAGAGGCTGAGTTGTATATATCCATTGATAGGGTTAGAGATAACGCCCAAAAGGAAGACGATAGTTTTTCTAATGAGCTACTACGTGTTTTTCTCCATGGTATACTGCATTTAGTAGGTTATAAAGACGACACAGCGCAAGCGAAAAAAATAATGCGGGAAAAAGAATCATTTTATATGTCGTATTAATGTTTCACGTGAAACATAAAGAAGTGTCTCTATAATTTGTTTCACGTGAAACAATGCCTATTTACCTTATCTTTGTCTAATAATTTTTGTTATGTTTCCGAAGTATGATGTTATTGTTGTTGGTGCTGGCCATGCTGGATGCGAAGCTGCTGCTGCTGCCGCAAATATGGGTTCTAAGGTGTTGTTGGTTACTATGAACATGAATACAATTGCTCAAATGAGTTGTAATCCAGCAATGGGTGGAATAGCAAAAGGGCAAATTGTTAGAGAAATAGATGCCTTAGGTGGTTATTCCGCAATTGTTTCAGATGTTTCTATGGTTCAGTTTCGAATGTTGAATCGATCCAAGGGACCAGCTATGTGGAGTCCTCGAACGCAAAACGATAGAATGATGTTTGCCGCCAAGTGGAGAGAGATGTTGGAAAATACGCCCAATGTTGATTTTTGGCAGGAAATGGTTGCCGGTTTATTGGTAAAGGATGGAAAGGTCCAGGGTGTTCGCACGGCGCTGGGTTTAGAAATAGAAGCAAAAGCTGTTGTTTTAACGAACGGAACCTTTTTAAATGGTTTAATTCATATAGGTAGTAAACAATTTGGTGGTGGTCGCGCTGGAGAGCGATCGGCAACAGGTATTACAGAACAATTGATAGATTTGGGTTTTGAGGCGGGAAGAATGAAGACAGGAACACCTCCCCGAGTAGATGGTCGGTCAATTGATTATAGTAAGACAGAGCTACAAGCGGGCGATGAGCTCATTGAAGGGTTTTCGTATTTAGATACGGATAAACCAAAGAATCAATTGGCTTGTCATATAACCTATACAAACACCGAGGTACATGAAGTGTTGAAGTCTGGATTTAATGATTCTCCCTTGTTCAATGGAAGAATTCGTGGACAAGGACCGCGGTATTGTCCATCTATTGAAGATAAAATAGATCGCTTTGCCGATAGGGATAGGCATCAAATATTTATCGAGCCAGAGGGTTGGAATACGGTTGAAATATATGTAAACGGCTTTTCATCTTCTCTAGCAGAAGATGTGCAGTATAAAGCGCTACGATTGATTCCTGGATTTGAAAATGTAAAGATGTTTCGACCGGGATACGCTATAGAGTATGATTATTTTCCACCAACGCAATTGTATAATACGCTCGAAACAAAGTTGATTAAAGGTTTGTTTTTTGCTGGACAAATAAACGGAACAACAGGATACGAAGAGGCAGCTTGTCAAGGTTTGATGGCGGGAATTAATGCGCACAATTTGGTATATAACAAGGAAAGTTTTGTGTTAAACAGGAATGAGGCTTATATAGGAGTATTAATTGACGATTTAATTAATAAAGGCACAAAGGAGCCATATAGAATGTTTACTTCACGTGCGGAGTTTCGTTTACTATTGCGCCAGGATAATGCAGATATTCGTTTAACACCTATTGGTCATAAATTGGGAATAGCCTCCGCTGAACGAATGGAGCGGACGCAGCAAAAAATGCAGGACATAGAGAAAATCATAGACTATGTTCGTAATGAAAGCGTTAATCCGGAGGAATTGAGCAATTACTTAGATGACTTGGGCTCCGCACAATTACAACAAAAAGTAAAATTGGACAAAGTGTTGTTACGTCCTTTTGTTGGATTGGAAAGCTTAAGAAAAGAAATACCTCGTTTAAATGATTTCTTAAATTCATTTAAATACACTACGATCGAAAGCGCAGAGATTGATTTAAAGTATGAGGGATATTTGAAGAAGGAAGAAGAGCTTGTTGTTAAAATGAAGAAGCTTGAAAAAGTGAAACTTAAACCTGATTTTGATTACAAACAAATCACAGCCTTATCTGCAGAAGGTATGGAAAAGTTAACATCTATTAAGCCAAAAACATTGGGCCAAGCCAGTCGAATCAGTGGTGTATCACCATCCGATATTTCAATCCTCATGGTTTATTTAAATAAGTAATGATTAAACTATTTAGGCTAATATTCATCAGTTTGTTCTTTGGTGCTTGTGCTAACCCTGTTAGCCCACCAGGTGGAGTAAAAGATTCCAATCCACCACAAGTGCTTTTAGAGCAACCCGCAAACGGTTCAACAAGCTATAAGGGTGATAGGATTGAGTTTTTGTTTGATGAGTATATAAATTTCCGGGGCGGCACAGAAAAGGTGCTTATTACTCCCCATATGGATCCACCACCCAGTTTTACCTTAAAAGGAAAGAAGCTTGTAGTTGATTTACCAGATAATTTAAACCCAGACGTCACTTACACGATTAACTTCCTTAATGCCATAACAGATTATACAGAAAACAACCCATTAAGTATTTTACAATATGTTTTCACCCAAGGAGAGACCATTGATTCGGGTTCAATTGCTGGTAAAGTAGTAAACAGTTTTGATGGACTGGGTGTAGAAAATGTTTTTATTGGTTTATTTAACGAAACAGATAGTCTAGAATTTATAAAAACTAAACCTGTTTATGTTACAAAAAGTAACGGGCAAGGAGAATTTAAACTAGACTATGTCAAGCCGGGTTACTATAAAATACTTGCTTTAGAGGATAAAAATTTCAATTTTGCCTTGGACAAGGCCAATGAGCGTATAAGTTTAACGAGTGAGTCAATTTTTATCACAGCAGGAGGTGTTTTAGATCGCGATTTGCCAGTTTTTTATAGCAAGGAATCGTCACGGATTGCTGGGTATAAAGTTTTGACTAACAGTTCATTATATCTTTTTTTTGATAACGAAATGGAAGAAATGACGGTTCATGTTAATCCGTCTATAGAAAGCGATTACTGGTATCTTAATCCGAATAATGACACCTTGTTTTATTATTGGTCGACACCAGATTTAGAACAATTGGATTTCGTGTTAAATTTTACGGACGGTGCAGTGGATTCGCTAAATATT
>JAFMKE010000121.1 GCA_017853115.1 Verrucomicrobiota bacterium | reverse complement strand
TTGGCTCAAACAAAAACGGTTTTACTTGCCTAATTACTCGCGTTGCTTACTATCGATAGTAATGGTTACGGGTCCATCATTGAGTAAAGCTACTTTCATATCTGCCCCGAATTCGCCGGTTTGAATTGGCTTCCCCAATTTTGACTCCAAAGTCTCAATGGTTTTTTGGTATAAGGGTATAGCTTTATCCGGTTTGGCTGCGCGAATAAAACTGGGTCTATTTCCTTTTTTGGTGGAAGCGTGTAAAGTGAATTGACTAATTAACAGCAAATCACCCCGAATATCAGTTATGGAAAGATTCATTTTGCCCTCATCGTCATTAAAGATGCGTAGCTGGGTTATTTTTTGAACGATCCATTGGATGTCTTCAAACGTATCATTTTCTTCGAACCCGACTAAGACCATCAGTCCTAAACCGATGCTTCCAGCTACTTTTTGCTTAATGGCAACCTGGGCTTCACTTACCCGTTGAATTACAACCTTCATTTATTCAATAAATTTATGAAATTTAAGTACAGGGAAACCTAAAATTCCTCGGTTTATCTTGGTTTCTATAAAGCTGTATTTATACAATGGTGGTGCAGCCTTTAGTTGATAAAGATGCACGCAGACATCAGGCCTGTTGGGATGAAGGATATAGCAAGCACCATCATTTAAGTAAATATTCTCCTTAATGGATGATTTCGCATGAAAAATTTCAGAAGAGATAAAGTAGTTTATACCCAACAAGAGGGCAACTAGAACAGGAGTAGCCGTAGTTGTGATGAATAGGTTGGCATAGTTATACCTTATACCTTTTATTCTTTTGATATATACATGATAAAAGATAAAACTACTTAGTAGTGATGCCAAGCACAAGCCCCCAAAATCATTTAGGCTAATGCATGTTTTTAAGAGAAAAAACAGATTTAAACCCAGCGATCCAAAGAACAAACTGGGGTAAAGTGTGGCATGATTACTTCCGTCAGGATTTTTGTAAATCTTCACTAAAACGCTCGATTAACACCTACAACCCATCGAAACGCTACATTGTTTTCCCCCGCGGGGGCCGTACTTAAGAAGAAAGGCACATCAAAGCGGAAAGTCAGAGGTTTAATATCATAGAGTTTAAACCATTGTTTAATTGTTATACTCGCACCAACACCAAGGTCTGCCCGTAAGGTAGACCACTCAGTTTTGTTATTCGAGTTAACAAAATTAATGGCACCCATATCTGCAAAGACGTAGGAGTCAAAGTCGAACATCCTTCTGAGCTTTGGTAGTTTTTTGATTTTAATAATCCCGTCAAATTCTAATTCGGTATTTACACTAAAACCACTATTTCCTCTATACGCTAGCACAGGCGTACCTGCATCGTCTTGTTCTACTGCGAAGTACCCACTATATCCTCTGAGATTTAATCCTCCACCGTAGTGAAAGTGATTCGTCTTATTGCCGTATTCACCAATCCAGTCGTTGGGGAGGAAGCCAGCCGAACGCAGGTATTTATTTTCGACCATGGCTTCGCCGTTGGCTCCAGCTAGATACACCGAAGATTCAATAGGGGTGTTTTTTGTTCCAGCACGTCCATAGAACCGAGTTAGCCAATTAAATCGCCATAATTTGATTTTTTCAGTATACTCCATTTCAACAAATTGGTAATTAACATCTTGGGTTACGGATGTTCGAGCAAGTAAACTAAACTCTCCCGAGTAATTTCCTTTAGGATGGGATACAGAATAGTTCAATCCAAAATTTAGTGAAGCATTATGTTGAGCGATATTCCATTCATTCGGATAAATCAAATAGTTTCTGTCATTCACTTCATTGCGCTCCATGCTCTTGAAGCCTAATGAGACAGCTAAATCATCTTTGAAAGTCTTTTTTAATTCCACTTCACGCAAATACAAGCCATCCAAGAAGCGAGATTGAAACATAATATCGGTATTCGGGAGGATTAAATCCAAAGGAGTCTCGTACCAAAAGTTGTAACTAAAGCGGTCGTTGGTATAGTATTTATTTTCATTTGTATTGATAGCTTGGCTTGGTAAATTCCCTTGAAACAAACGGGTATTATACCAGGCCGTTAAACTAAAATTATGTTTTTTTCGCATATAGCTACCGTTCAGGTGCCAGCCCGCTTTGAATCCATCGTAGGCATTCCACCAAATATCCGGTCGGTAGTACATGTGATATTTTTTCCAATCGGGATAATTCCATACATGACTATCAAATGCCCATGTTACATTGTGTTTCAAGCGATTATCGAAAATATTGGCATCCGCTAACCGCTCGCTAGGGTCAATTACTACATCTTTAATTTTTACTTTCTCTCCTTCATAGGCTTCAGGAAGCGTAATCTTGGCGGTATACGTGGGGTTCACCTTATCCCAACCTGTCCATTTTGGCAGGGTGGTCGCCGGAGTTTGTTTTTCAAAATACTGGTTAGGGATATAAAAATCAAAAGTGCGTCCTTCTTTATCTTTTACCTGGAAATCCAGTGGCATTTGCATACGTCCTTTTCGTTTGAAGGTGATTTCAAAAGTATTTTCTTCTTTTTTATCACGCTTAATTTTTCCAATCGCATAATCAATGGTTTTATTGGTTTCCAGCCATTGATCAAAGAACCAGTTTAAATCAGCATGCGTGTACTCAATGATGCTCTGCCGAAAATCTTCTGGATAAGGATGGGCAAAACTCCATTTTTTGAAATAGTACTGCATAGCCTTTAGAAACAATTCATCTCCGAGAAGATATTGCAAGTTGTATAACATGGCAGCCGTTTTGTAATAAACGTGGCCGTAGCCTCCGCCATGGCGAATTGCGCCGTGAAAACCATCACTGTGGGTGTTCAGTTGGGGGTCATTTCCCAGCACCGCATCACGCATATATCCGTAGTAAACCTCATCCTCTTTAACCTCTCTTGGTTCGCGGAATTTGTTGATGTATTTTGAAGAGGAAGGATTGGTGACAGTATAAATCCCATCAATTCTTTCCTGAGCCCAGCTCGTTAAAAACTGTGTAAAACCTTCATCCATAAATGCGCGATAGGTTTCATTGTTGTTCATCATACCATAGAACCAGTTATGCCCTATTTCGTGTGCTAATAATCCACGGTAGCTTGGATCTCTGCCACCGTCTAAAGTAAGCATAGGGTACTCCATTCCATCGCGTGCATCTGCAACGATCATTTTATGGTAGCCATACATGCCGATGTCTTCGGAGTATACCTGAATAACCTTAGCGGCGTAGTCCGCTGCATTTTGCCAACCTGAGGCATGTGGTTCTTGCACAAAGGAGTATGTTTTTATACTATTTGTTTGTCCTGCTGGGATATATTCAGCTTCGCCTATACGGTAATGCGGATTAGCCGTAAAGGCAAAATCGTGCACATTTTCTGCATAGAAATGCCATTCTTTCCGCACACCTTCTTCATAGGGTGTAATAACACTTGGTCTTTCACCCCAGGGTTTATTCGCGAAGTTTTTTATGTCTAATTGCTCTCTTAAATCGGCTGGTAATACTTCTTGCTCATTTTGCAATTTACCTGTGGCGGCCACTACATAATCATTGGCGAAATTCAGCGTAACATCGAAGGTGCCAAAATCACCATAGAATTCTCGACCGAGATGTTGGTCTGTGGTCCATCCGAATTTTTTATCGTAAGCTGCAATGCGCGGATACCAATGACAGCCATTGTATTGTTTTCTGCCATAGCTGTAAAAATATTGCATCCTACGACGCATGGATCCACTGTCATAGTAGGTTTTGAAATCAATGTAAAAGTTGTGTTTGGTGTTAGGAAGAATCGGTTCATTGAGATGAACAATCAGTATGGTATTGTCCAAGGTAGTTTTCACTTCTTCCCCGTTCAAGCTAATATAATCGATTGTTGTTCCTAATCCTTGTTCTTCATATTTGCCAAATTTGGCTACTTGCTCATTATTATGGTAAAGATTGTCGTAATAAGAACCTGGCTGAAAGGCATTTTGGTAGAGATGAAAGTATACGACATTTAGGGTATCTGGTGAATTATTCCAGTAGCTTAATTCTTCTCGACCGCTTATAATATCTGTTTTCTCGTCGATGGTTGCATGTATCTTGTAATACACATCTTGTTGCCAATAATCGCTATGCGGCTTTTTATTTCCCCAGTAATACGGGTTGTCCTCGTGTTGGAAGGTATTTGGAGGAGCGATAGGATTATAGGCTTGCGCGAAGCTGATTTGTACAAAAAGACAAATAGAAATAAGTGTATAGAAAAATTTCATAGCTAAAATTTGACTGCAAAAATATGAATAATTTGCTTGTCCTTGCAGATGGAATGGTGCACTTCTACGATCGCTTTAAAAGTTCAAATACTCAAAATATCCAGGGAGTGAATCATTGCGGTCAAAAGTGCTACTCAAGTTGATAAATATTGAGGAGTGGTATGGCTATGTTTGAATGGTGAATGAAGCATTTTACTATCTTGCATTGAGCATGATTCCCGGACTAGGGGCTATCCAATCCAAGAAGTTAGTAGCCTACTGCGGCGGTGTAGAAGCTGTTTTCAGCCAAAACAAACGGGCTTTGCTTAAAATTCCGGGTATTGGCAAGCACTTGGCTGAGCAACTCATCCATCACCAGGTTTTTGGTGAAGCAGAAAGAGAAATTCGGTATTGTGAAGAGCGTTCTATTCAGTTACTGGCCTATTCCGACACTGATTTTCCTCGTCGATTAAAACAGTGCGTGGATAGCCCTTTGGTTTTGTTTGTGGAAGGTGAGCTGGATCTCAATCCACCGCTTACTATTGCCATTGTTGGCACGCGAAGAAGCACAAATAATGGGAAACAATTTATCTATCAGCTTTTAGAGGAGCTTTCAAGATTTAAGCTTCAAATTATAAGTGGAATGGCATTGGGCATAGATGCCCATGCTCATCGAGGTTCTTTGTTAAATGGATTACCTACAATCGGTGTGGTGGCTCATCCATTACACATGCTTTATCCATTCAGTCATAGAAAACTTCGCCATGCAATGCTCGAAAAACATGGTGGTTTAGTTAGTGAATATCCAAGTTCGTGCAAATTGCTGCCTGGTAATTTTCCTATGCGCAATCGCATCGTTGCCGGAATGAGTGATGCGACCCTGGTGGTTGAAAGTGGAGAAAAAGGTGGGGCATTGATTACGGCTGATTTGGCCAATTCGTATAATCGAGATGTTTTTGCGGTTCCGGGTAGATGGAATGATACGTATTCTAAAGGCTGCAATCATTTAATAAAAACGCATCAAGCTCAGTTGGTGGAATCCGCTTCAGATTTGATTCACTACATGGGTTGGGAAACACAGGAAGAGAAAAAATCAAGTATTCAGCG
>JAFMKE010000120.1 GCA_017853115.1 Verrucomicrobiota bacterium | reverse complement strand
AAAAGAGGGGTTCGATTCCCCTAGGGACTACACGGAAAAGCCACAAAAAGTTGATAATCAATGATTTGTGGCTTTTGTATTTTCGGTAGGGTAAGGATTAGGGTAAGGGTTGTAAAAAAAGCTAAAGAAATCAAATCTGAATCAATCTTCAATAGCTTACCTGAAGCAAAATGATATTTGTACGAAACACTTAAGAATTTCTGTACATCCCAACCAAAGCGAAAACTTCCTAGTCAAAATCTAACTTACATCTGCTCCATCGGGGTGACCAAAAAATTGAAGATAGGGGGATAAAATAGCCAATAGGGTTTCAAGGCAAGAGCGCAGAGCAATACGTCTATTTTAGCAATGCCAATGTCTCATGAGTATTGCCGTTTTAAACTCAATTTTTTTCGATTTTTTTGCTACTACTGGCAAACTTTGAAAAAAAGATTAATCTTTTCAATCAAAGTTTAGGGGCTAACAGCATCTAGCACGCCATAGCTCGTGTTGGCTTGCATTTTTAGTCTGTTTTTAGCCATATATTGCCTAACTTTAGAGCATTAACAATCAAGCTAACCGCTACTGCGTCTAGCTATAACGTTAGCAAAAATTAAAAAAATAAAATGAAGAATCTATTTATAACAGCCTTAACAAGTTTATTGTTTTCATTCAATTCTTTTTCTCAGGATGTTTCTTGTGATGATTTACTTGCTTTTATAAAGTCCGAAGGATATTACAAAGCTTCTCTATCAAGATACACACTAAATTCTTCTTGGTTACATAAAGTGACTGCTTATTCATATGATTATAAAACCTATGTGGTAGCTGAAATCAAGAATAACGAATATAGTTATCAAACTAACACATATATATTCTGTGGTATACCCAGTCAAAACTGGTCGAATTTTCGATATGGTGGATATGGTGGTTCTCAATCTTACGGAGAAAGATTTCATAAATACATAATTAATTACCAGTGCAATTGCTATTAAATATTTGCTAACACTGTATTTTGCAAATAGGGGTTCGTGGTTAAATCAAGCTTTATGCTTCTATCAAAGTTTCTGCTTGGTTGAAAGTGAAGACCTCACAACGGAGCTAAGGATTTTAAAGGTGAATGGATTTATTTTGGTAGCCAAGATTTTCCTGACTGGGTAGTGCTGGTTAGCCTTGCGGTTGTTTTTCACGTATAGAATAAACTGATAAGTTAAATTAAAAAGCCTTCCAAGTGGAAGGCTTTTTAATTGTTTTCTAGGCTTTGGCTATGGCTTTAAACAGTTTTCTCGATTTAAAGCGAAGTATGGGGATGGAACAAAGAATTCCTGACATTAGTGCTCCACCTACTCCGCAGGTCATGATGTCTTGACCAGCGAGGAGAAAGCCTTTAATAGGTGTTCTAAATCTCAAATATGGTAAATTGAAACGAGCAGGATTATGCGCCAGACCATATATTTCGCCGTGCGCATAATTTGCATAGCTTTGAGTTGATAAAGGAGAAGAAACTTCACTCACTGCAATGTTTCCTTTTATTTGTGGGAATAATTCGTAAAGTTTGTTTAGCATATTTTTTTCGAAAGCATCTTTCATTGCTTTATAGTTCTGTTCTCTCTTCATTACAGTCTGATCTTGATACTTTTCAAACCACTCAAACTTTCCCAATGAAAGCGCCTGTATGGTTGCTTGTTCAGGATGATTTTCTTGCCACGATCTGTCTTTTGAGGATGGAAATGAGAGGTAGGTAAACTTTTGCCCAGCATTTGAATAGTTTATTTCTTCAAAAACTTCATCTATATCGTCGTGTTCATAATACCACAAATTGTATTTTGGAAGTTTCAATTCTTCATCTGATTTGTTTAGCCCCAAGTAAAGACACAAATGCGCGGAGGAAGCTTCTACATCTAATGGGGAGTAGTTAAATTTGGCATGCAAAGATGTTGGAAGTAATTTATTCATGGTGTTATGAATACCTGCAGTACTGATTACACTTTTACAGCGTATCAGTTTATCACCAATCCTTACACCTTCAACCTTATCTTGCTTGATGACAATTTCATCTACACCCGCATTGACCAAGACCTGACATCCCTTAGCCTGATTTTTCTTCGAAATGTAATGAGCAATTCGCTCCGCTCCACCCACAGGATAATAGCCTCCATTGATAAAATGATTAACTATAAGTGCATGAACGGCAAAACTGCTTTGTTTAGGTGGCAATCCATAATCTCCACACTGACCACATAATACGGTAATTAAACGTTTATTACTAGTAAGTGAGCTAATTACCTCGTAAGTTGTTTTGTTGGCATAACTAAGGAATTTTTTCTTCATCCGTCCCCCTATTAATTTACTAAGCCATGATGGAAGTACCTTTTCCACAAAAAAACTGGTATTACTTTTAGTTGAATCATCAATCAACGCAAAGTATTTATCTATTGCTTCAGTATCCTCGGGGAAATAAGCTTTGATTTTGGCAATATGTTCTTTTTTGCCGCTTACAAACTCATAAGTATCTTCTCCGATCTGGATAACATCATAGACCTCACCCATATACTCCCATTCCAATTCACCATTACTTAGAAATTTAAATATCTTGTTCATTGGGTTGTCCTCAGCTAATCCCCCAATATAGTGTACGCCTACATCCCACTGATAAGCTTTTTTTCGTTTAAAGCTATGGGTGAAACCACCAGGTTTATGATGTTTTTCCAAAATAAGCGATGTCTGTCCAAAATGAGCGAGACAACCAGCTAGGCTTAAAGCAGCTATTCCAGATCCAATTATGATGTGATCATAGTTGTCATAATTCTTGTTTTCATCGTATCGGTCGAAATATCTAACTGGCATGGTCTGGACAAGTTACATATTTCTTTTAAGATTTTTGGATTTGCGTGCTGTAGCTTCTACGTATTTTTTGGTGTATTATTTAAAACGGTTCAATCAACGATATCGTTGGAACTTGCCATTGTGATGGTTCACCAAGTTACCCATTGGATTTGGGTGTTAATCAGTTGGGGACGGATTTTGCTTTTGCCGCTCGTGGAAGTTTTTCAACACCTACACAAGAAGATAAGACTTTGGATGTGTGTTTTTTAATTTTGTTAAATATTTTGGGGATGAGTTCATATGCTATTCATGTCCAAAATCTACTTGTTCCGGGAAAATTGGTTTCTTTTTAGGGGAAGAGTCAGATGTTATAATGCATTTCAATCCAAAATGGTTTGACTAGAGTTATTCAAGAAAATATTCTCAACAGGTTGAAATTGGCAGCCAAGTTTGGATGACAACAAACTTGAATATAGATAAATTCCGTAATGGCGATCCTATTCCAGAAGCTAAAACTCTACAAGAGTGGGAAAACGCACTCGAAAAACGCCAGCCTGTTTGGTGTTACTACAAATACAATCACGCTAATGGTGCTAAATACGGAAGACATTTATAATGTTTCCTTTTTAGAATTAACATCGGTAGTATCTCACTAACTGTGTAAGTTGTTATAAATAGCTTGGGTCTAGACCCAAGCTATTTTTATTTTATAAATTTAAAACTAAACAGTTATGAAAGAAGTAGATGGGGAAAGGATTAGACTTTACTTGTAATTAAGTGTTACCCCGCTTACTATCTGCACTTGTAAGTAAATGAACCATCTGCTGACTTTAGCACTCCATTCGAATACAGGTAATAGTCGGCGTAGCCAATACTCGGAAAATCAACTGAAATCTTTGCTGATGTATAACCTGTTCTAATATTTACGTTAATGCCTTTTACTACATTGCCATTGTCAAATCTAATCTCCAGTCCGACCGTATTCCACTCTGATATAGTCTTATAAGTTATCGTAGAGCCCCCATTATCTTCGGTTCTTAAACCTTGTTCAAGATAACTTTGAATGCTATACTCTGAAGAGATATCTACGCTACAATCACTCTGATTGACAGGGTAGAAAAAACTTGCAACGGAAGTAAGACCCAGATTAGTGATTGTTGGTAGTGGATTAACATTGTTAAAATCTGAAAATCCAGTAGCTTCCCAATATGTAGCATTTGCAGTGGCACCTGATATTAGCATTAATGGCAGGGCAAATAAAACAACTAGAACGAAAGTAACTTTTTTCATAGTAAAATATTTTAGTGAATAGATTATATAATGATTAAATTGATCGCATGAGAAGTATTTGAATTAAAAAGTATGAATCTAAGTGACAAGCTTATTGTATTTCATCGAAAATCGATCTGTTTAATTGCAGTTCAAACAATGAAACAACTTGTTGTTGAATTCGTTTATTGAAAAATCAACAATTGAAGATGGTATTAACTTAGTAATGTTTCGTAATTCATTAAAATAGCTCATAAAGTCTAAATTTATTAACGCCCTCGAACCCTTGAATTGTTTTGCCAAAAGAGTCTATGCTCTGTGCACAGATTGAGTTAAAGATACTTAGGCTTAAGAACAAAAAAACTAAAGGCACTAATTGCCATTGTTGAAATTTGTGATTCATTTTTCCAAATTGTTTGATTAAAAATAAACTTTTTAACTAAACTTTGCACGTATTACATGAATTCAGAAAGAGTTTGGATGGATATTGCATGTTTAATCTTCCTTGCTTTAAAGTTCTTTTGGATTAACTATGATTAAATTTATAATATGTATCGTGTAAAATCAGCCATAGTAATTAGTATTCTTATTTATAGCCTCCCTTGTTTTGCCCAGTCAGTAAAAACAAAGGACGGTGTATCGCTTGGAGACCGAAATGAATTTATAGCGAGTTGTACTGAGGGAATCAAAGAGGTAAGCTTTGAGTTTGGCGAGTTGGAGATAGAGTCCTACCAATATTGCGCTTGTATTTGTGATAATGTGATTCCAGCTCTTACAAGCTGGGAAATTGATGCAGCTGTAAGTGAGGATGATTTTGCCTCCTTATTTCTTAAGGATAAAAACTATGAGATTATCATGAATTGTGTTCAGGGAAATGTGGATGTTAAAGATGATTATCGATTTGATGCCTACGAGGATCACGAAATTTATATGGATTTTGGGATTCGGGCGTGCATGGAGGAAATTCTGAGTAATGATGAAGCAGGCAATGTGTTTAATGAAGATTTAGCTTATGAGTATTGTGAATGTGCTACGATTAAACTATACTCAGCTGGTTATTCCTACAAAGACCTCATGGACATAGAGGATCAAAACAGTGAGGCTTTTAATGAGATAGTTGTTCCGTGCTTGAATGATGTACTCAATAAGCAAACCGATTTAAATACATCGAATACATATGATGCTAAGGATATAGAGGGCGGTGCTTATCGAAGTCTTGTGCCTTTGACCGACTATTTAGGACTTGGTTATAAAGTTAAAATATCAATTTCAGGTATATCGAAGTATTACCTA
>JAFMKE010000119.1 GCA_017853115.1 Verrucomicrobiota bacterium | reverse complement strand
TCATGAACATAATTATTGAATACCCGCACGGTTTCACCGTATTGAGTTAGGCCCGGTAAATCAAAAACAAGGATACCACCAGTATTATCAAATGCCTCATTGTCAAAAACATCCGCATAAGTTGTATTCTCTATTTCAATACCAGCCACATTCCCTTCTGCAACAGAATTTTTAACGATTACTAAATTAGATTGTCCAACATAAATACCTGCATCAGAAGCACCATAAGCATAACAATTATCGATATAAACCTTAGAACAAAGCACAGGATAAAGTCCATAAGCACCATTAGCAGAACTTGGAGCACCCGACCAAACAGTACCCACATTGACAAAACTTACGCCATCAATATTTCGTGTTTTTAAAGCATCACCTTCTGAATCACGAATGGTGATATTCTCAAAACGAATATTGGTTCCGTTTGTCACCAACACTCCTTCACCACCAGAAGTTTGTCCGGCAAAATCCAAAAACGAGGCATCACGTCCAGCACCTCGAATAATGATGTTATTTTTTCCATCCATAGACAAAGTATTGGTAAATTCGAAGACACCTGCTTCGAAAATGATGGTTGAGCCATCGGCAGCCTCGATAAATGCCGTTTGAGCTTCGTCAGCGGCATTGGGACCTGGAGCTATAATAATCGTATTATTATTGTCTACTTCTTCTTTGTCGCACGACATGATAAAAGAAAGTGGAAGAGTTAAGGCTAGCAGCCATAGCGGAAAAATGTGGTTTAACTTTTTCATAATTTGAGTTTGGTTTTTAACGAGCTCTATGCAATTTAAGCTTTGAAGCTTAATAACTGAAGTTCAATTTTTGGTTTTGATAAATGGCTAAATTTCAACTGATAAGACAAAAATAACAATTTCTTTTAAATAATATTCGAAGTAAGTTTTACACAGTTTATTAGGAAGAAGCTAATAATTTAATAACCTTTACACTCTCAAAAAAAAAGATATGCGCGATTTTCCTATCATCACGGATCCTACATTTGAAGAAAAAAAATCATACAATGCCATAGATAGATTTTGGCTTGAACGAATAAGAGATAAAAGAGATTTAGTCCTCGTTTACTTTACTTTACGCTTGGTAGCCCTATTTATCCCCATGGCCATTTTACTCTATCTTCCGCTACCTAATGCGGTTTGGGTTCCTATTGCCATTTTTTATACCTGGATGAACGTGTTTCGCTATAAAAGTCGATTTACGCTGATGCTTCACATCACGAGTCATAGACCTTGGTTCAAGAGTAAGTACAATCACTGGAATAAATTTCTACCTTGGATTTTAGGACCATTTATGGGCCAATCACCAGAGGCGTATTTTAGTCATCATATTGGCATGCATCATCTGGAAGGAAACTTAGAAGATGATGATAGTTCTACAATGCATTTTCAACGAGATAGTAAAAAAGACTTCGCTAAGTACTTATTCGGTTTTTTATTCTTTGGCTTGTTTCGTTTAACCGCCTACTTTAATCAAAAGAACAGACCAAAATTGAGAAATGCAGCCGTACTTGGAGAGAGTTTGTTTGTTGCCCTTTGCGTAGGTCTATCTTTTCTGAATTGGCCAGCGACTTTGGTGGTATTTATTATTCCTTTCGTTACTACGCGAATCACCATGATGCTTGGTAACTGGGCGCAACACTCATTTGTGGATGCCGACGATCCGGCAAATGAGTACAAAAACTCTATAACCGTAATAAACCACAAGTTCAATCAGCGATGCTGGAACGATGGCTACCATATTAGTCACCACATCAAACCCTCTTTGCACTGGACAGATCACCCCAACCACTTATTGGATAATAAGCAAGAGTATGCCGATAACGGCGCTTTGGTATTTGAAGGAATTGAGTTTGGCGGCGTATGGTTAAATCTGATGAAAAAAGATTACGAAAAACTAGCCAGCCATGTGGTGAATATCAACAACATGTATGCATCTAAGGATGAAATCATTCGTATTTTGAAACATCGCACGAAGAAGATCCCGCGGACAGGATTAACGATGGATAGTATTCGACAAAACCAGCAAGTAGCCTGAGAAATTTTCACAGTGTAGAGCGTGGGAAGATAAAGAATCATTCGATTAAAAGAAGTCTTAATCTTTCTTTTTCAACTTTTTCTCTTCGATGTTAACTACGGTTTTTACTAAAATATTTTTAATCAAATTACCCTTACGGCCTTTCTTAAAACCATTTCGGAAACTGTCGAAAAAGAACTTCGTGTACATCACCGCGTAGTCCGCGCACTGGCGATGATTAAAAACTTCGGAAACTTCTCGGTTGATAATGCGCTTAGCACCATTTTCTTTCATCCACTCCATAGCCACAATGGAATTTTTGTAATAAACCTCTTCATCACCTTTGCAGTAGCAAAATTGAACGGGAGATTCAGGCACCCACTTATAGGTATTGTTTTCTTTTAAGACCTTGGTAAAGTAAAAATCCGGATTGTTTTTGTACTCATTAAAAAAATAGGGTTCAATCATATCAAAAGGCTTTTCGGGCAACATTGCATTGATTTCATCCACATTATGACCTTTGGCCAAAATATTATCCACCACATAGCGATACTCTGGTTTAAACACGCGCTTAAAATCCTCATTATCTTCAAACACTTTATAAATTTGTTGGTATCCGTATAACAAGTATGGTAGATAATGCGGCTGAGAATACTCTACTTCCATGATTTCATTTTGCACTCCACTCATGTCATGAGCACCACTCATTGGTGAGCTTGCAGTTACCCAAAAATCGTCAGGATATTTTTCCTGAATTGTTTTATGTACGGCCAAAGCTGCATGTCCCCCTTGAGAATATCCGGTAACAAACAATTGTTCATTCACTTGGAGTCCAACCTCTTGGTTAATTTGTTGCACAGCATATAACAAATCTACCCCACTCTGGCCTTCCGTTTCCAAATGTTGGTATGGATGAAAACCCCTAGCCTTTCCCAAGCCAATATAGTCCTGCCAGGCCACCGCATAACCATCAGCTGCAAAGATTTTACAAATAGTGCCTTCCCCATTGTAATCCAAACCTGTACGATTTTTCATTGCCGTACCATGATTGTATTGCATGGTAGCCACTTCGTAAGGATAATTCGTTGGCACATAATACAATCCAGAAGCAATCACGCGTTCGCCGTCAGGTAAGTTGGTGTGATAGAACAGTTCGTAAATATCCACACCAGTCAAGATTGGAGAAATCAACTTAGGAATGCCCTGCGATTTGTAAAACGCCTCCATATCCTCTTTCGATAGCTGCTCAACAAGCGTGTAACTAATCAAAGTAGTTTTTGCCTGAAGATGCATGGCAAGCAATAAGAAAAAAATCAGTAGTAGGTTTTTCATAGGTTCTGGTGTTTTTTAAAAAATTGCTCTTTAACAAAATTTCTTCTGCTCTTGTGCAAATTCCACGAGCAGCGGACGAGGAGTATAACGCACGCCATATTTATTTTCTAATTCTTTCATACGTACCACCACTTTATCAGCACCCAGTTGATCGATATAACGGAAAGGTCCGCCAGTAAATGGCAAGAAACCGATGCCAAACACAGCACCTAAGTTACCATCGGCTGTATTGGCAATAATTCCTTCTTCCAAGCACATCACTGCTTCATTAATCATTAAAAGTAAAGCGCGATCTTGTACTTCTTCCAAAGGCAATTGCTTATTGCCGTTTCCTTTAAAGTACTTGTAAGCTGTTGAATCAATACCTGCTTTCTTAGCGCGACCTTTTTTCATTTCGTACTTATAGAAACCTTTCATATTCTTTTTACCTAAACGACCATCTTTGAACATGTCCGTAGTAGCTGTATTGGCTTCAAAACCTTCTCGTCCCTGACTCAAGGCTTCTGAACTGCTTTCTGCTACGTGCGCAGCAATATCCAAGCCTACTTCATCGAGTAAAGAAATAGGACCCACAGGAAAACCTTTCTTGATCAAAGCTTTATCGATAAAATCTAGCGCAATACCTTCATCGGCCATGTTTAGACACTCATTTAGGTATGGCGCTAAAATTCGATTAACATAGAATCCAGGGCCATCTTTTACCACAATTACGGTCTTGCCTTGCTTAATGCCAAAATCATAACAAGAAGCAATCACATCCTCCGAGGTCTTATCCGTTTTTACGATTTCCAACAAAGGCATTTTAGGAACAGGTGAAAAGTAATGCATCCCAATGACTTGTTCAGGCTTGCTCGCTGCTGTACTCATTTCTGTAAGCGAAAGCGATGAAGTATTTGATGCAATAACGACATCATCTTTACAGTTTTCCTCAATTTCTTTGAAAATGGTCTTTTTCACTTTCATATTTTCGACTACCGCTTCAATGACAATATCTGCATGTTCAAAACCATCATAATCCAAACGAGGTTGAATGCGATTAATAACTTCTTGGCCATCCGTCTTTGACATTGACTTCCGTTGAATGCGTTTAGCAATTGACTTCCAGATATCTTGCTGGGCTTTTTGCAAGCTTTCAGCTTGAAGGTCTTTGAGTAATACATCGATTCCTTTAAAAATACTCACCTCCGTTATCCCCGCGCCCATAAATCCAGCACCAAGCATCCCTAAGGTTTTCAATTCTTTGACTTTTTGGCCTTCCTTCTTGTAAGGATTCTTCTTATTTTCTGTCATGCCAAAAAACAAGGAACGCAATGCGGCACTTTCAGGCGTCAACATCAAATCTTCGAACAAGTCCAACTCTCTTTCAAATCCGGCTTTATTCCCTTGCTTTAATCCTGTTTCTACACATTCAATAATAGCTGGAACAGCTGGATAATTGCCTTGCGTTTGCTTAGCACTCATCTTCTTGGCTTGATTAAACACGATATTGCGACCAATGCTCGTATCGTCTAAAAACTTATCCAACAAGGTTTTCTTACGTTCCGGTCTTTTCCACTTGCCCTCAATCATTTTTTGACAAATCTGCGTGGCAACCGAATGGAGTTTACTGTGATTGGTTACTTCATCCACCAAGCCCATTTTCTTGGCCTGGTAAGGATAAATGTTCTTACCAGTCAACATCATGTCCAATGCCTTTTGCAGACCTACACGTTTTGGTAAACGTTGCGTTCCACCGCCACCTGGCAACAAGCCAAGTTTCACTTCTGGTAGGGCAAATTTCGTAGATGAATGATCAGAGCAAACAATCGCATGGCAAGCAAGCGACAATTCTGTACCCAAGCCATAAGCTGTTCCATGCACAGCAGCAACCACAGGTTTTTTACCCGCTTCTAATTCCGCTAATCCCTGATGACCTTTAGCAGCAATCGGCTTAAAATCACCTTTCTTTTCAATTGCAAAAGCTTTGATATCCGCACCTGCAATGAAATCCTTTTTGGCAGAAGTGATAATTACCCCTTTAATTGCATCATC
>JAFMKE010000118.1 GCA_017853115.1 Verrucomicrobiota bacterium | reverse complement strand
TAAGATTTCAAAAGCGTGTAGTTTTCTCGCTGAATAGTGTCCTGATACAAAAGTAAATAGCGAGGTTCTTTATCGAAAGGAGTCAAATCTATTCGGGTATGGCAAGCCTTATTCAGGTATCCCAATTGAAAATCATCAAGCGACATATATATAGGGAAATTACTTCCTACAATAATGCTGCTTTCGTCCAACTCGCACAGTTGCGAAACAGCCTCCTCATGCACCCTTATTACGTCTTCATAAGACACTGAGACATCATATCGAAAGGTGTCATTTTTAATTTCTAGCAATGAAAGACTTGCCATACCGGCAATTAAGAGAAGGCTAATCCAATCTCTGCCAAAACTTAAAACTTTTAATCCATGTACCACCAGAATGACAAGCACAGGGTATAAATATAAAAGGTATCGGTCCATGTAAAACGCTAATGAAAACACGAGCAGATTGACTATTAAAAACCCAATAAGGGTGAGCAGTGACTTGCCTCTTCGGATGAAAGGCAGGGTAAATAAGCCAAATAGAGAGGCAATTAACCAGTATTTTCTTCCTTGTTCGTAGAATATGAAAGTAAAATGCCTTTCCAACTTATCCCAAAACCCATTGAATGCGCTTTCTTGAACTATTTCAGTATGGTAAGGGAAGAAATACCAGCCATTCTGAACTTTCTGAATGAGCAAGAACCCTATAAAAGCAATCAAAGGCAGCGTAAATAAGAGGAGTTGCTTAGCTTTTTTCAAGTATATCCCTGAATGAATCAATTCTATTACTTGAATAAAGCCAATAAATGCGGCAATGATAATCACAGATTCTTTAATCCATACACCAATACAAAGTGCTAGAATAGTCCACAAATAGCGCTGCTTAAAATAGCTCCAAATTGCCAGTGTGCTGATAAGTGCAATACTCATTTCAGGAATAACTAGCGTACTTTGTGCAATGAAGATGTTTTGACAGATCAACAAAGAAGCGGCTCCTGCAGCCAGCACTTTAGGCAAAAAGTGTTGAGCGAGTAGATACGTACTTAAAACGGTTGCCGAGGACACCAATAGAGCAAAAAAATGCGAAACAAAAAACTTATTTCCAAAAACTTGAATGACCATTGCATGAATGGCAGAAAACAACAAGGGGTGGCCTCGAGAGATTTCCGGAGGCAGTGATGCAGGTAGCACACCAATACCGTTTGCAAATAGATATTGAACGCCTTTTCCGTACACACCCATTTCATCCCAGAAATAAGGATTACTTAAGCTGTGCCAGCGATTCCACCAAAGAAATACCAACCCAAGTAGTAATATCAGGAAAGGTAAGTATGTTCGAGGGCGCTTACTCATTGGATAAAAATGCGAAACAGATTCAACAACTCGGTAAAAAGTACCCGATAAGACACATCGGATAACGCCACGCCTTCCTTTAGGGAAACTGGCAATTCTACAATTTTAAGTTGCTGTTTAGCACAACTTTTAACTAATTCCAAATCAAACAAATACCTATTAATCTTTGTTTGCAGTAAAAGATTATGAGCTTTCAACGATAAACCTTTTAAACCTGCCTGAGTGTCTGTGGTTGGTATATTGAACAACATGCGTATAACGGCCTTGAATCGCTTGGAAATCCATGTGCGACTCTTTGAAACCTTGGTATAGTATTGCTCAGAGCGTTTAGCTATAACAAGGTCTGCACCTTCTTGTAAGGCGCAATAAATTCGTTGAATTTCCTGATCTTGATATGGAAAATCGATGTCGGTATAAATAAATTTCTCTGCATTCGCGTTGTGCATACCTATGCGAACAGCGTAGCCTTTACCAAAGTTTTTGCTCAGTTGTATAAATTGAAAATTTTTGACCGCCGTTTTTAACCTTTCGATTTCGGTAGAATTAGGTCGCATCTTCGATCCATCATCAACTAAAATCCATTGTACGTCGATTCCATTCAACATCTTTTTGATACTTTTGTGTGCATCAATATAGTGTTGCACCCAGTTAGGAGCAGGATTAAAACACGGCGTTATAATGGCTAATTGATAAATAGGACTACATTTTATGTTCGGACAAATTTATAATAAAATTCTATCTAGACCGATTGCGATAATCAGCACTGCACAGTTTGTGCTTATTGCGATAGTTTTTTGGAATTTACTTGTTCAAGCGAACGACTACATGTTTACCAATGAATACGATGGCTTAAAAAACTATTTTACTTTTACGCAGTATATAGGACAAGAGTCTAGCGAACTTGGTTTCTTGCATTTTACGCAAATGAATTATCCTTTCGGTGAATATGTTTTTTTCACGGATAATACGCCTCTTCTGGCCGTTCCCTTGCGATGGGTTAATGAGCATGTAGTGCATATAGAGGAGCACGCTGTAGCTATTCACAATTATATCTTTCTATTTAATTTGTGGTTGACACCCTTGTTGTTTTTCATGCTAATCAGACCCTATGCGGGCAAGCAAATGCTTCTGGCCATGCTGCTAGCCTTGTCCTTTTCCTGGATCAATCCGCAAGTCTTAAAGTTGGAATACGGGGTGTATAATCTATCCTTGAGCTCTATTTTATTAGTCTTGCTCATACTGTTTCGGAAGATTCACCAGTTATGGCAAGAAGATAAGCAGCCTTCGAAAAAAGTCTACGCTGCGCTGTTTTTTCTGCTGATTTTGAGTGCAGCAGCTCATATATATTATGTGCCAATTATTGCGCTGGCTTTGGGTCTGTTTACACTTGCCGAGCTTTTCTTAGTTAAAAAGAAAATAGGTCAATGGCCATGGCGGAGTTTTTTAGGCTTAAACATCAGTGTAGCGCTGGGAGGAATATTTTATTATGTCTTTATACAGTTCGTGGATACCTATGCCAGTTTGCGTAGTTCAACTGCTTCAGGCTTTGATTGGCTAGAGTGGAAGTTTACGCCTGAAGCAATATTTACACCGATACATTACAACAGTCTATATCCGATTATCCAAAGTTGTAAAAAACCGCTTGAAATACCGAGTGAATCCTTTGGTTTCTGGGGTAATTTTGTGTGGTTTACCATATATATATCTCTAATTTATTTACTTGTCCGTGTGTTCAGGCAGCGCTTAAATTGGCCTACATTCAAGCAACTGATTAAGAGGAACACTTTTTTTGTTGCCTTGTTTTTTGTTGCCTTTTTTAGCTATGCTACAGCCTTGGGTACTTATATTAAGTTTTGTTTTATTCCCTTATCCTTGGACAATGTGTTTTCTCCGTTTTATTTTCTTTACGAGCACATCGATTTAATAACCCAATTTCGATGTTTGGCAAGATTTTCTTGGATGGGTTATTGGATTATTGTCCTTATAGTTTCCGGCGCCTTTTTTAAACTTATTCGAGGCTTAGATAAGCAAAACGCGGTGGTCGGGAGAGTTGTTTCGCTTGTATTGATAACTATTATGTTTTGGGACGTAAAGGATGCCATGGGTTTTCATCAGAGTTTCTATAAAGTCAATGTATTTAATCAAGCAATTTTAGATGAACAATTTGCGGGGATTAGAACAATAGATTTTGATACCTATCAAGCTATTTTAACCATTCCCGCTACACAGGTTGGATCGGAAAATTATGATATTACAATAGATGATCAACCGGCATGGAGTAGATATTGGATGCAACTAAGTGCATTTTCAGGTTTGCCACAGTTTAATTGTAAAATGTCGCGGACGGCCGAAAACCAAGCGAAGGCGCAGGTTGATCTGTTTTTGAACAATAAAGTCCCCGATTTGATTTTAAACAATTTGAATGAAAAACCGATTCTTGTAGTATATAGTCCATCCTACGAGCAATCGTTTGATTTGAAAGTTTTGGATTATGCGAAACCTGCAGCAGAAAACGGGAGTCAAATTATAAAAGCTTTCGAAATGGACACTATCTTAGTAGACAAGAATGTATATTACTTGCATTGGGACGTGAAGAATTATCATTAAAGTATGAATTATCCATCAAAATTAATAGCTGAAGCGGTTGCGGAATTTAAACGTTTACCAGGCATTGGTGAGAAAACTGCGTTACGCTTGGTTCTTCATTTGTTGAAACAAGACGAGGCCAAGGTTGCCAGGTTTAGCCAGGCAGTGGAAGAAATGCGCAATAACATTCAAACCTGTCGATCTTGTCATAATTACAGCGACGAGGAGTTGTGCTCGGTGTGTAGTAATCCGAATAGAGATGTTGCAGTAGTTTGTGTCGTGGAAAACATACGCGACGTTATAGCGATAGAGAACACGGGCACTTTCAGAGGCCTATATCATGTCTTGGGGGGCATTATTTCTCCAGTAAATGGCGTGGGTCCTGATGATTTACAAATTGATAGTTTGGTAGAGCGTATAGCGAAGGAAGGAGTCGAGGAGGTGATTATGGCTATCAGCCCGACGATGGAAGGAGATACAACCATTTATTATATCTCCAAAGTTTTACAAGCGCACAAAGTAAAACTAACTACCATTGCTAGAGGTATATCCTTTGGAGGAGAACTTGAATATACGGACGAGTTAACTTTGGCACGTTCTTTGGCTTCAAGGATGCCGTACGAGAATTATTTAGTAAAGTAATAATTAGATTGTATTGTACTTTATATTTGTAATAAATTAAATTAAACACCATGAGAAAAATATTATTTGCTCTGACTACACTGCTATTAACAAGTGATTTTATTAGTGCACAAAACAACTTAAGCGTATTTTCTGAAGATGGCTTACCTTTTTACCTGATTTTAAATGGTATTCGTCAAAACGAACAACCGCAAACGAATATTCGAATGGAAGCTTTGACGGCAGATTATTATGCGGCCAAAATAATTTTTAATGATCAGTCATTAGGCGAAATAGAAAAGAAATTTTTAGGTGTGAATGGTCCTGATTGTAATCCTTGCGATGTGACCTATAAAATCAAATATGATAAAAAAGGTGAGCTGACTTTAAAGCCATTTAGTTTTACCCCTTTGGCTATGGCTCCACCACCACCTGCTAACGTGCAAGTAGTGCAATACAACACAGCACCTATGCCTGCACCAACTTTTGGTGTTCAAATAACAGAAACAACTACAACACACACCACGGGAACCTCTGATAATGTTAGTATGGGTGTAAATGTTGGTGGCTTTAACATGGGTGTGAATGTGAATGTCAATGATGGCTTCGGTGGCACCTCGCAAACCACCACTACTACCACAACGACGACCATGACAAATGTTCAACCTACTCAAACGGTAGTGGCTGCTCAGCCTGTTTGTCCTCCTATGTCTACAGGTAGTTTTAATAGTTTGTTGAATACCATTAATAACCAAGGGTTTGATGACGACAAAGTGATGATTGCGAAGCAAGCCACCTCTTCAAACTGTATGTATGTAGGGCAAATTAAGCAGGTAATGAATGCCTTAAGTTTTGAAGATAGTAAATTGGAGTTTGCGAAGTATGCCTACGCGTACTGTGTGGATCCACAGAATTACTTTCAAATTAATGACGCCTTCGATTTTTCGAGTAGTGTTGAAGAGTTGAATAATCACATCAGTAGATAGGCTGATTTGAAATATGAAATGAAATGCCAACTCTTGAGTTGGCATTTTTTATGAATAGACGGTTTTGCACCCTGGTTTAACTCGGCGG
>JAFMKE010000117.1 GCA_017853115.1 Verrucomicrobiota bacterium | reverse complement strand
CTATGCCTCTTTCAGCAACATGTTTTCCTGATACTTTAAAGCTGCCTCTACAAAACCTTTGAATAGGGGATGTGGCTCAGCAACCGTACTCTTGTATTCGGGATGGAATTGTACGCCGATGAAAAACGGGTGATTGCTAACTTCTATTATTTCAACTAGATTAGAAATCGGATTAAACCCAGTGGCCTGCATTCCATGGGCTTCAAACTGCGCCATGTAATCATTGTTAAACTCAAAACGATGGCGATGACGCTCTTCAATTGTCTTCTGACCATAGAGTTTCTTCGCTAGGGTGTTTTCATGTATTTCGCATTCATAAGCCCCCAATCGCATCGTTCCTCCTTTATGCTCAATGTCCTTTTGACCTTCCATCAGGTTAATAACCGGATGTTCTGTGTTAGGGTCCATTTCTAAAGAATGTGCATTTTTATAACCCAAAACATTTCGGGCAAATTCAATCACAGCACATTGCATTCCCAGACAAATGCCGAAGAAAGGGATATGGTTCTCTCTTACATATTTAATGGCATCGATTTTACCTTCAATACCCCGATCACCAAAACCCGGAGCGACTAAAATGCCACTGAGGTCTTGAAAGGTTTCATGCATATTCTCAGGAGTTAACTCTTCACTGTGAATGGGCACAACTTCCACTTTACATTGATGTATTACTCCAGCATGTTTGAAGGCTTCATTAATAGAAATGTAGGCATCTTGCAGTTCAACATACTTGCCTACAAGGCCAATCTTAACTTTTTGATGGGGACTATTCAGTTTATGAACAAAGGTAAGCCAATCTTCAATTTTTGAACCTCCCTGATGCGGCAGGTTCAATTTTTTTAGAATGGTAATGTCCGCTTTTTCTTGTTCCATCAACATAGGAACATGGTAAATCGAAGGGGCATCAATGGCCTCAATTACACAATCTAAATCTACATTACAGAATCGCGCGAGTTTCGTACGGATCTCCATATCCAACTCTTTTTCTGTTCGGCAAATAAGAATGTCCGGTTGCACACCATTTCGCGACATCTCTTTCACTGAATGTTGGGTAGGTTTTGTTTTTAATTCACCTGCTGCGTTTAAAAATGGAATTAAGGTTAAGTGGCAGACTAAAGTATTCCCTTTACCCAATTCCCACTGCAATTGGCGCACGGCTTCAATGTAGGGTAGCGATTCAATATCACCAACTGTTCCTCCCAATTCCGTTATGACGATATCGTATTCTCCCGTCTCACCTAAAAGAAGCATTCGACGCTTGATTTCATCGGTAATATGGGGAATCACTTGCACAGTTTTTCCAAGGAAAGCCCCCTCGCGTTCTTTATTGATTACCGTTTGATATACTCGTCCTGTGGTAACGTTGTTCGCTTGACTGGTTCGAATATTTAAGAAGCGCTCGTAATGCCCTAAGTCAAGATCAGTTTCAGCTCCATCATCTGTCACAAAACATTCCCCGTGTTCATAAGGGTTTAAAGTGCCTGGATCAACGTTGATGTATGGATCGAATTTCTGAATGGTTACTTTGTAACCTCTTCCTTGCATCAACTTTGCTAGCGACGCGGCAAATATTCCTTTTCCTAATGAAGAGGTAACGCCTCCCGTAACAAAAATATGCTTAGACATGAGCTGTTGTAATTGGTATGCCCAAAATTATACATATTTTTGACCTTTGCTAATTTATTTATCGTCATTTTAGGCACGTTTTCATGTTCATAATCTAAACCAATGAAATTTTTTAAGCTATTTATATTGCTATCCATCAGTCAGATAGGCTTTTCCCAACTTCTCGATGGTCCTCAAGGAGACTACAGTAAAGCGGATAGCCTGCGGGGTATGTTGTCGCCCGAACGAACATGTTTTGATGTAACATACTATGACTTGATGCTGGATTTAAATTTTGAGGAGAAGACTATTCAAGGATACAATGATGTACATTATACGGTGGAGGAAGATTTTAAGCGCATACAATTGGATCTCTTTGAGAACATGATTATTGATGCCGTTGTATTTCAGGACGACAGTTTGCCTTATGAGCGCATGTACAATGCCTTTTTTGTTGACTTTCCTGATGTACAGAAAAAGGAAAGCAAGGGAGTGCTTCGAGTGTATTATCATGGCAAACCAATTATAGCAAAAAATCCACCTTGGGATGGTGGTTTTACCTGGCAAGAAGATAAGAACGGAGCCCCTTGGCTTGGTGTAAGTTGCGAAGGAATAGGCGCGAGCTTATGGTGGCCAAACAAAGACCACTTAAGTGATGAGCCGGATAGTATGCGTGTGACATGTGCATATCCGAAGGATTTGATGTTCGCAGGTAACGGGCAATTGCGATTGCACGATACCAAAAAGAACTCCGATCAAAATATTACATCTTGGTTAGTGACCTATCCTATCAATAATTACAATGTGAGTTTAAACATAGGAGACTATGTCAATTTTCAGGATAAATACATTTCCGAAGATGGTGAGGAACTCATTTTAGATTATTGGGTATTGCCGTACAACTTGGAAAAGGCTAAAGATCAATTTCAGCAAGTAGGGCCAATGCTCGCTTGTTATGAAGAGTATTTTGGTAAGTTCCCCTTTTGGCGAGATAATTACAAGTTGGTTGAGACGCCCTATTTGGGTATGGAACACCAAACCGCTATTGCCTATGGAAACAATTATAAAACAGGCTATGCGGGTTATGATTTTAGTCGCATAGGTTTGGATTTCGATTACATTATTATCCATGAAACAGGCCATGAATATTGGGGAAACCTGATAAGTGCTCAAGATATTGCCGACTTATGGATCCATGAAGGTTTTTGTACCTATTCCGAAGCACTGTATGTAGAATGTATGTATGATTACCAAAAAGGACAAGATTATGTTAACGCTAAAAAGCCGAGTATTGGGAATAAGCATCCTATGGCGGGAGTTTACGATGTGAATGTCGAGGGCGATGGCGATATGTATAATAAAGGAATGCTTTTCCTCAATACGCTCAGACATGTAATCAACGATGACGAGCTTTGGTTTGATTTGCTAAAGGAGATGACTACTAAGGAATTTGCGTATAAAACCATTACGGCAAACGATGTGATGTTTTATTTTAATCGTAAAACAGGGATGAATTTAACTCCGCTATTTATGCAATATGTTTTTTATAAGGATATCCCCAATTTGTATTACCAGTTTGAGAAAATCAAAGGCAAAAGTTATGTCTTCAAATATAAGTGGATGACGGATGTCGGAAGTTTTGAGATGCCGATTGAGATAAGCTGGGGTGATGAATTGATGCGCCTAAACGGCACCAATGACTTGCAGGAGATTGTCCTCAAGAAGAAGAAAAAAGCTAATTTTAGTATCAACGAAGAGCAGTTTTATATCAAAACAAGAAAGCGCTAAACCAACCAAGACTTTGTAAATCTTGTATTCACTTAAAGCTAAAACGGGTATTGGTCCTGGCTGTATTTGGCTTTTTCAGTCAATAACTTTTGCAGAAAGCTTTTATTTTGATTTTTCTTTAATTGAAAACGTATCATTTTCCCTTCCGCGTGTATGCTTAAACTATCTGTTTGGTATATTGCTAATCGGTAGAAAGGTATACACCATACGTGATACCATTGTCCGTTGTTGAGGTGGACAATAATTCCTTTGGTTCGAATTTCTATACTGCCATAATTCGATTCTTGATGTTTGCTCAAAGCGGGTTTGAAAAATTCGGAGCAAGCCATAATAAGCATTTTTTCAGAACCCGTACCCAGCATCATTATTCTGTCTAGAATGGGATACTCTTCTCCCACCAATGCATCTATGGTTTTGTCATTATCTGGTTCATGAGCGGTATGGTTTATCAGCATGATAAGGTAACGCTTGGCACGCCATAAAGTTTTATAGGTATAGCCAATGAGGAAACAGGAAAACGCTTACCTTTGTTGGGTGAGAATTGAAGTAATCATACAAAATGCAGTAGCTCAAGCCCTTGAGCACCTATACCAAGAAAAAGTAGCCGCAAATCAGGTGGCATTAAATGAGACCATTAAGGACTATGCAGGTGATATCACTGTCGTGGTCTTTCCATTTACGAGGTTTAGTAAGTCTGCTCCTGAGGCAACAGCGCAAGCGATTGGTGAATTTTTAAAAGCTGCAGTAGATTTCGTAGAAGATTTTAATGTGGTCAAAGGGTTCTTGAATCTTGAAATTTCCAACGATTATTACCTTGATTTCTTTAAAGAAACTCACACAAAATCAGACTTTGCTAAAGGTGCTGAGGGTCGAAAAATTGTTTTGGAATATTGTGGTCCAAACACCAATAAGCCTCTACACCTTGGACATATCCGTAATATGCTTTTAGGGTATAGTACCGCACAATTGTTGGAATTCGCTGGCCATGAAGTACATAAAGTAAACATTTATAATGATCGTGGCATAGCCATTTGTAAAAGCATGTTGGCTTGGCAAAAATTCGGTAAGGGTGAAACTCCGGAGAGTGCGGGCATGAAAAGTGATCACTTCGTAGGGAAGTATTATGTCGAGTTCGATAAACGCGCAAAAGAAAATCCAAGTCTATTAGACGAAGCACAAGCTATGCTAGTGAAGTGGGAGCAAGGCGACAAAGATGTATTGGCACTGTGGGAGAAAATGAATGCCTGGTGTTATGCTGGATTTGAGCAAACTTTTGAAGCCTTGGGTGTCGATTTTGAAAAACATTATAAGGAATCGGATTACTATGAGCGCGGCAAAGAGTTGGTAGAAGATGGCTTGAAAACCGAGGCATTTTATAGAAAAGACGATCAATCGGTTTGGGTTGATTTAGAAGATAAGGGTCTCGATCATAAATTATTGCTGCGTGGGGATGGCACATCCGTATATATTACCCAAGATATGGGTATTGCTGAGGCGCGATACCTTGATTATCATTTTGATGAGTCTATTTATGTTGTGGCGAGTGAGCAAGATTATCACTTTAAGGTGTTACAACTGGTATTAGAAAAATTGGGTAAAGAATATGCACAAGGAATTTATCACCTGAGCTATGGCTTAGTGAATCTACCTGATGGTCGAATGAAAAGTCGTGAAGGTACGGTAGTTGATGCCGATGATTTAATTGCTACCATGATTCAAACGGCAGAAGAACACACCAATGAATTGGGTAAGGTTGATGATTTTACCCAAGAAGAAGCACAGCAATTATACCGCGATTTGGCGCTAGGCGCTTTGAAGTATTTTATTTTGAAGGTGAATCCAAAACGTACAGTAATTTTCAATCCCCAAGAATCCATTGATTTCCAAGGGAATACAGGGCCGTTTATACAGTTCAATTATGTGCGGATACAATCCTTGTTGCGCAAGCAGACTGTGGGTGACATCGATTTTAAGTCTATTACTCTTCAGACGGAAGAAAAAGATTTATTGAAGGAAATTCATAAGTTCCCTCAAGTGATAGAACAAGCCGCGAAAAACTATGATGTGAGTGAAATTTGCAGCTATGCCTATAGCTTGGCTAAATTATACAGTAAATTCTATTCAAATACGACTATTCTAGGAGATACACCGGAGAACTCAAAGAATTTTCGTTTGAGTTTATCCAAGTGGACAGCTGAGGTGTTAAAACAGGCGTTTGAGTTGCTGGGCATCGCTATGCCAAC
>JAFMKE010000018.1 GCA_017853115.1 Verrucomicrobiota bacterium | reverse complement strand
ACTTTTGCTAATGCCACATGGAACTCGGTAACGGCAAATCCAAACCCTTCAGGAATTAACACCTCCGCAAATGTTGGCCAGTTTATTCACTGGGGAGTGGGAACGGATGGAGCATTTGGTGGTGATTTGGATTTAGCTCCTATCGATCTTGCAGTTTATGGTTATCAATTCAAGATGGATTTACATCCTAGTGCATCAGGTTTGCCGGTTACGGTGGTGCTGCAGGATGGTTCAGGTAGCGATATATTAGCACAAACAGCTTCAACTACGGTTGCCAATGAATGGGAAACCTTGAGTTATGATTTCAGTGCGGTGACTACTCCAGCAAGTAAAATTGTTTTCGTGGTGGCTCCGGGCGATACAATTCAGCACGAAATATATTTCGACAATATTAGACTGGACACGAGTGCTTTCGTATCTCCATGTGCTGGTATTGTGCCAGATACGAGCGTTTTTGATGATTTCGAATGTCAAACCAACGTATCTTATACATTTGCAAATGCTACATGGACTGAAGGGGTTATTAATCCAAACCCAAGTGGTATAAATACCTCCTCTCGAGTAGGTGAATTCATTCATTGGGGAGCAGGTACAGATGGTGCCTTTGGAGGCGATTTGAATCTAGCACCAATCGATTTAGTTTACTATGGTGTGGAGTTGAATATGGATGTGCATCCAAGTGCTATTGGTTTGCCTATTACCGTTGTTCTTCAAGATGCAGGCGGTGCAGATATAGAGGTGCAAACTGTTACTACTACGGTAACTGGTGAGTGGGAAACGCTTACTTATGATTTTGGTTCTGTGAGCGACGTAGCGAGCAAGGTAGTATTTGTGGTAGCTCCTGGCGACTCAACACAGCATGTGGTGTATTTCGATAATATCAAATTAGATCCTTCAACTGCCCTTGCGACTTGTCCAGGTGTTGCTCCGGATGTAAATATTGTTGAGGATTTCGATTGTCAGCGAAATGCAGATTATACTGCGGTTGACGGTTCAGTAGCCGTAATAGCGAATCCGGATGCTTCTGGAATAAACACCTCAGCCAATGTGGGAGAGTACACCAGAGGGAACGGAAGTGATGATGAAATCGCTGTGGATTTTGAATTAGCTCCACTAGATTTCAATGCTAGTAATCAAATGAAGATGGATGTATGGGATGCAGATATTCCATCAACGATTGAAATTACTTTGTTGGACAATGCTGGGATAGTTTTAACTACAGCAAGTGCTACAACTTCAGTGGGTAATGCATGGGAACAACTGAATTTTGATTTCCAAGATGTGCCTCCTACAAGCAATGTATCGAAAGCTATTCTGTCCTTCGATGCTGGGTCTCTTGTAGACAGTAACAAAGTATATTATTTTGATAATTGGAAAATGGATGGTTTGATTAGTGGTATTCGAGGTGCTAATGTTGGAAATATAGCACTTTATCCAAATCCTGCTAAAGACCAAATCACCTTGGATTTAACTAAGCTATCAAGCAGCGAAGAACTTCAGGTACAATTCATTGCAGTGGATGGACGAGTAGTTGCGGAGAGCAGTTACAGCGATTTTGCAAGCAAGGAAACTATCGATGTATCTTCTCTTTCCATGGGTATTTACATTGTTGAGATACGTACTGCTGAAGCTAAATGGTTAACTAAGTTTATCAAAGAGTAGGCTATAAGCATAAGCGATTAAAAAAATGGTGTTCAAGCTCAAGCTGGACACCATTTTTTTTTCAAATGCTCTTCATAATATTACCACCTGGCAAATGCAAAAAAATCTAAAGCTAGGGTGGATTAAAAACTGTATTTGTATTTCGTGGCAAGAATCACTTCACGATCCGGGCTAGCTACGTTGAATTCTTCCTGAAAGATGAGTGTGAATCCTAGACTGTGATGTTTATTGAAGCGATGATCAACTCCCCACTTCAAGCGATAACGGTCGAACATATTTCTATTGTAATATAAAGAATAAAACAATTCGCCTGCCATGCCTACTTCCCAATGTTTATTTATTTTATAATCTATGCCTAAGCGATTTCTGATCTTGTATTCTATAGGATCCTTTGTAGTGAAATCTTGTTGAAAGTTGAGACGATAAGTAAATGTGAAATCTTGTAGTTTATACCTGGCCTCATTACTGAGTGTTATTCGATTGCCAATCGCACCATTCTCGGGTCGATAGGTGAAACGGTAGCTCAGCCCTAAGCGATAGTATTTATTCGGTTTGTATATTAATCCAAGTTCAGTTAGCAAACTATTGATACGGGTAATGTTGTCCAAAAAGCGAATTTCTTCTTCCATTTGAAACTCAAACTTCTTGGAAAGCTCTTTTTCGAAAGCGATGCCATTCCACATGCCCAGGTCGGTTTGTGCTACTGCTACTGCGCTCAAAAGGCTGCTTAACAATACAAGAATCTTTCTTCTCATAGATGCAATCTTACTCGTGAAAGACTCTTAATCGCGCAGAATCACGGATGTAATCTGCTTCAATGATTTCGTACCGAATTACCTCTTTACCAATTCTCCTCTTCAAATCTTCGAGAAGTAAGGCTTCATTTTCTGGTTTGATGTTTTCGATAATTTCATAGCGAATGATTTGCATATTCACCCCGCTGTTCGATGTGTATTTTTCTAGTAGATAGGTAATGAAAATGATAAAGAAATTCGTAAACAACAATTCGGTATAGCTCACCTTTTTTGTGGCTAAGGCATTGATAACGGCCACACTTATAACGATAAACATATATGTCATTTCTTTGACCTGAATTTGTGTTGTTCGATATCGAAGGATAGAGAAAACTGCAAACAAACCAAAGGCAAATCCAATACTTAAATCCACTTTACTAAAAAGGTGACAAACAAAGAATATCAATGGATTGAAGATCATAAAAGTGAATAGGTATTCACTATCTTTTCGGGTAGGTTGATATACAAAATGTATGATAGAATAAGCAACGACTAGATTTAAAGCTAACCGCAACAATAATTCAAAAAAATCCGTGTCAAAAAGCTTGATATCAAATATTCTTGCGCTATCTAAAAGTATGCTCAGTGTAATCATAATAGAGTTTTATAGAGGTGTTGAAGTTTGGGTTTGAAATTATTTCTTTTCAATTGATCGTTCAGTTCAAGAAAACTAAAGCAATATTTGCTGAAGCTTTCTGCATACACTTTGTGTTTTTTTAACGTCAAATTAAACGGACTCGAATGTTTGAAGCGGTCTTGTTTTAATTCGGCAATAACAAGCTTGTCAAAGTAGTGTGTTTGGCCGTTCCAGGTAGCACGAAGATTTAAATCCAATGTACATCGGTCTTTGAGGTCTTTATGTGCCAAAGTTAAACGCTCAAAATCAATATGTATCTCCTGTGTTAAATCATCTGCCAAAAACGGCGAGTTTGCATCAACAAATGTCTTTATTCGCCCACTATGAAAGTTTTCTCCTTTATTGAGCGAGATACGTTTTTTGATTGTTCTGGATTTGTTTGTTTTCGTTTTAATTTCGATAAAGCTTAAATCTGACTCGACATATGTTCTGATTCTAACTTTTGTTCGGTTGAGCATGCCACGTTGGTGCATATTATAACAGGTAAAATCTTTCGTGTCAAAATAAATATTTTGATAGGCAGAAAGCCTTACTCCATCTATCTCAAGCATTTTATAACTAGCACACAAATCATCTAAAATATCAGGAAGTTGTCTTTGGTGAAAAATGTACTTGGTATCCTGGCGATTAAGCAATTTTATTGCGTTCATTTCACCAAGACTAGTTGCTTCAAATTGATTGATATGTTGAAGGATATCTTTCAATTAGTTGATAAATTTTTTGACGTAGATGGTGTCTGTTTCAAAAATCTCTTTCCTTTGCTCTAATTCAATGTCAATGAATATGGGTTCAACACCACCCGGACATGCTAAGCATTCTGAATAAACAAAAATTGAGTAGTCACCTTTATATAAGTAGTCAAATCGAAAGCTCCCATCATAGTTAGTTCGTGTTTCATCGGCAAACACGGCATTATCACCGTATATAATATAAACGCGTTCTTCAAGAGCGGGATAACTTGTCACAAAGTCATTGCCTGCCTCGGTGTATTCTTCCTTAATAATTACTCCTGTTATGGTGTTTTTACCCCCTTCACCGGGCTCTTTGGTGCATGCGGATAAAAGCAATAGGCCAAACAGAATACTCACTAATTTTTTCATTTAACTATAATTTTCTTGTTCAATTGGTTAACATTTACGATGTATATGCCCGATGGCCATAGTGCCGTTGAAATTTGCCGTTCCTTGCCCTGATACATCAACTCTCCAAGAACGTTGAATATATTGATTTCATATGTCGTTTGTTCATCCCAAGCTACAAAGAGCATATCTTCTACCGGGTTTGGATATACTTCCAAATCCATGGATGGCATTCTTTGAATAATACTGGTACCCGTGCTATCTATTCCATTAAAAGCCTTAAATGTCGGCGTCATCAAAGTTAATGGGCCTATTCCATTAGGATATCGTCCATAGCTTGTATCTGTGTAGAAATATACGTATTTAATTTTATCCAATATCGTTGTGCCATCTGACAAATAAACGGATTCTCCACCTCCGGATAATTTAAAATTGGCGTGAAGACCACCTTGAAATGTATCCGCATCAGCCCAGACTATGAGATATTCATCAGGAGCTATTGTCGTTCCTGCAGGGAATTGCCAACGGTCTAGTTGACTACCCTTATCACTTAAAAAATAACTACTCAAATCAACAGTAACTGATGAATTATTATACAATTCAATCCAATCATCATACTCGCCGTTTTGATCGGGTTGGGTTAAATTATTTCTGGCTTGAATCTCGTTAAGCACAATATCACTCGTGGTTGAAACGGTATAAAATTCATATTCAGCTCGAGCGGGTGAGAAGATGCCGGCCGCATTATTTTCTGCATATACATAAAACTGAATATCGGTAGCTTCTACATTGAATGTTGCCGTGTAAATATTATCACCTGCAGCTGCATCACCATTTAAGCCATCATCCAACATGCTGATTTTAATAAATCTGTCTCCTTGAAAAAATCGATAACCAATGATAACTTGACTTGCATTCGTAACTTCTGCACTCACTGTAAGGCTCGTATTGGCTGGCACAGATTCATCAAAGTTTATCTCAGCAATGGAAGGAGCAACCGCTTGAAATTCGCTTGTATTCTCTAGAAAGGTTTTTCTATCGTCGAAAAGTTGTTTTAGGCCTATAAATCCCGGGCCAGGACCTCCTCCGCTTACGGTGCTTGTTAAGTTAGTTAGCGCTTGACTTACACTATATATAGCATTGCCATCTGCTTGCAAATCTGCGCTCATTGTATTGTGCAGGTTTACTGCTTGCTCGTAATACAAATCATTAGCTATTTGCTCTTCGTAAATGGTTTTACAATGTGCGATATACATTTTACGATAAGTAGGATTATCTAAAACCAGTTTGATTAAGGGCCAGGTGTTGTCCCCATCGCGAAGCATCAAATCTAACTCAGCCAAATTCCCGCCAGGAGGGCCTCCTGTGTTAATCATTCCGAAGCTTCCCATGCTTTGATTTAAATCCCATAACACCGTGTTCATGTTATCATTTTTTGAACGAATGAGATAGTAATTCTGTTTGAAAGGTCCGGTATACGAGTCTAAATTGACTAAAACATTGTTATACGCTAGCATCCAAATAGCCCGGTCAATATCCAAGTAATCTTCTATCAATACGGGCGCATTATCAACTATGTTTGTTAGTGACACTATATCACTCCATCCCGTATCACTATCCAATTCATAATAATCGTAATAGCTTGCTTCATTCGGTCCAAGGTATTCTAAGCTGGATCCCCCGTTTTGGACTTGAGCAGGATTACATTTTATCCGAGTAGCATCGCGATTGGCAAACAAGTAGCGTTCTTGGAAATCGCTGTTTACCGACTCAACATTGGAATATAAACCAAGATAGTTGCCATTAACATATACTTTAGCATAGTTACATCGAGGCGCAGCCATATAATTTCTCGCAATTTCATAGCCCAAAACCTCTCTGACAAAACTCGGATCTTTGTCCCCATTACTTAGTTTAAGCACTTCGAATCCTTGGTAGTCTTGCGCGATAAACTCATCCAGTTTAATGTTTAACGGGTTCTTGGCATTGTTTGCATTATATGTGCTGTTTCCTTTATACTTTACCCCAACACTATCGAAACTTTCTCCATTGATAACTACCGTCCCTAACAACCTTTCGTCAAAGCCATTGGCATAATAGGTGTCCATAATTTGATCCCAATTGGATTGAGGGAAAGTAATTTCGATAGTCGCTATTGCATTAGTATTATATAAGTTCTGACTAAAAGCTTGATGAGTAAGTAAAATCAAGCATGCTGCAAAAAGTTTTTTCATAAAGAGTTTCTTTAACAGAACTTGCTAATTTTCAAAGAGAAAGCGCTTGTTCCGTATTTTAAGTTAAAGTTAAGAAATCTTTAAATATGTAGTTCAATAAGGGTAAACTAAATCGGTTTAAACCAAAGATCTTTTTTTTCACCCATGCTGTAATCAATGCAAAGTTCTTCCCCAGCTTGGATGATTTGCCGAGTGTAAATGCTTATCGTGTTATTCACGAAATCGCAGTGATGTGCGCAGTTTGGTTCTGCTGAATGGTTATACAAGGAAATATAGCCGAGAGCAATAGCGCTATGTTTCTGGTCATCACCCCAAGTGAAATAGTAATCATGCAGATGGGTTTGATGAATGAAGGCCGTATCTTTTTCATCCAGCACAATAACAGGGGAAACTTCAATCAAGGTATCGGCTTCTATACCATTCAAGGCAAAAACTCCCCGTCCTTTGCCAAGGCCATCTTTAATGATTAAAAAGGGATGTAAATGATTCATGATCTACTGATAGGAGCGAAGTTATCAATTTTACTTGGATTAACTGAGTCGGGTAAAATTGATTAACTTTATCGAACAATTTATTCTATGAGAAAACTTATTCTTTGGACTTGTTTATTGATGCAGGTAAACGTTTTCGCTCAAAGCGAAAACTACAGCAAAGTCAAAATTTGGCTTTTAGATAAAAACATCAACGAGCTTCCTGTCCATATTGATCATGCTTCGCATAAAAAAGGCGTTTGGTTAATCAGTGATTTGTCTGCATCCGAAGTGGCGGCAGTTCGAGAAGCCGGATATTCCGTGGATATTCTTATCGAGGACGTTCAGGCCTATTATCTAGCTAGGCAAAATGATTCAAATGCTAAAAACTGGAAGTCACAGACTTGTTCAAATGATGGTTTTGTTATTCCAACGGTTCAAAATTATTCTAGTGGGTCGATGGGAGGTTTCTTTACCTATCAGGAGATGCTGAACAATTTGGATTCTATGCTTGCAAAGTACCCTCAATTAATCAGTGCGCGAGCGCCTATTGATAATTTTTTAAGCATTGAAGGTCGACCAATATACTGGCTGCGTATTTCGAATAATCCCAATATAGACGATAGTTCTAAGCCTGAGATTATGTATACCGCTTTGCATCATGCACGCGAACCTGCGAGTATGCAGCAGCTTATCTATTACATGTGGTATGTCTTGGAAAATTATGAGTCTAACCCTGAAGTGGCAAAAATTGTCAATAATGTGGAGATGTACTTTGTACCATGCATTAACCCTGATGGTTATATCTACAATGAACTAACCGATCCGAATGGAGGCGGTATGCATCGCAAGAATAGACGTAATGTTGGCTCGAACAACAAAGGCGTTGACTTGAATCGAAATTATAGTTATCAATATGGCGGGCCAGGTACCTCGTCAGACCCAAACAGTGACACATACAAAGGAACAGGTCCATTTTCTGAGCCAGAAACCCAGGCGATGAAATGGTTTGTTGAAAATCACAACTTTACCATAGCGCTGAATTATCACAGTTATGCAGATGCACTGCTTTTCCCATGGGGATATGAAAATAGTTTTACTTGCCCTGATCATGATTTGTATACCAGTCTGACGGATTACTTAGTCCGTGAAAACGGCTATGATAATTACCAAAGTTCTTTGCTTTATGAAGCGGCAGGTGATAGTGATGACTGGGCATATGGAGATGAAAGCGAAAAGCCAAAGGTGTATGCAATGACTCCGGAAATTGGGGGTAATAATGATGGTTTCTGGCCAGCTCCACAAAATATTTTAGGAATTTGTCGGGAAAATGTTTTTCAAAACTTTGCGGCTGCAAATTCTTTGGTTGATGCCTATGATTTAAAAGATCTCAGTTCCACAATTATCGAAGATGTTAATTTTCAATTACCTTTAAATTTCACGCGATTAGGACTTCAGGCGAATACCTACACCTTGAGTTTATCCGCACTTAATGCCAATGTTTCTGGTATCAATAATCCGCAAGTTTTGAATTTAAGTTTTGGTGAAGAAACTACGGTTACTTTTAGTGGAGTTATTGATCCTTCATCTGTTGTGAATTCAAGTATTGATTTTGTGCTGACAGTTTCATCGGGATCATATCAACGTTACGATACCATAAATAAGCTTTTCGGAACAACACAAACGATTTTTCAATCAAGTGACTCGGACATGCAAATGTGGGAAACAGTGAGTGATTGGGGTTTGGATAATGATGCATATTCACCTCCAAGCAGTATCGGTGACTCGCCGAATTCAAATTATAGTAATAATGAAAACAACTCGCTGATTTCTTTTCCAATTGATTTGACTAGTGCGCAATTGGCATACTTAGAATTTTATGCTAAATGGGATATCGAGGCAGGATACGACTATGCTCAAGTAAGTGCTTCGGTCGATGGAGGAAGCTCATGGACGGCGCTTTGTGGAAATTATACTGGTTTAGGTAATGAGAATCAAGCGGAGAATGAGCCACTGTATGATGGCGTTCAAAGTACTTGGGTGAAAGAGAGTATGTCGCTCAACGATTTTATTGGAGAAACCATTCAATTGCGGTTCCACTTGGTGAGCGATGGCTTTGTGCGTGGCGATGGCTTTAATTTCGATGATTTGAAAGTATTGACGATTGGAACATTGAATACCTCAATTCGTTCAAATTTCGAAGAAAATATATCGCTCTATCCTAATCCTACGGGAGGTGAGTTGAACATAGATTTGGGGGATGAAATAGAGGGAAATCTTGAAATACAAAATATGTTGGGACAATCCATACGCAGTGCCTCTGTATCTGGGCAACAGCTTAAATTGGATGTTCGTGATTTATCTCCGGGAAGCTATTTGATCTATTTCGAAGATGCTGAGGGAAGAAGATGGAGAAAGCACTTTGTTGTGAAGTAAAATGTATAAGCGTTAGGACCTGACAGGTTCAAGCTATCAATCTCTGTTATCTAAAATAGGTTTTGGCATCGGTGGACTATCCGGTTTGCCGATAGAGAAGTGAAACATTTTTTCTACCCAAGTCCATCGATTATCTTTCCATTCCAGGCCCTCATAGGTTCCATCAGGAATATAGGTAAACCAAGCATCCTTTTCACTTTCACTAGGCGGTACGAGGTGGTCGTAAATGATTTTATCCATATCCGTATCATAGTTCAGTTTGACACTGGCTTTGTCGTCATATTCAAGAAACAAACGATTTTTCGTAGTCACGTTACCCAAGCTATCGGTAAATGAGAAAATAGGAGCACCAAAAATCGGATTGCCCGTATCATCAAAAGTGAGTATTTCCAAAATCTTTCGATTACTTACAAAATCGGCCTCATCAAAACCGAACAAAGTATAATAAGATTTTCCGTCTACTTCATTTTGGAGACATTGATAATAGGCTGCTCCGTACCAGTTGTCATAGCTTAAGGTTTCTTGCACATGTACCCGCATGGTGTCGGAATAATCAAATAATGGAAAGAGTGCCAGTTTGTCGTCGTTCTTTTGAAGGGCCCCGTAATATTTGTGCGTGCCTAATGGCTCTTTCAATTGCCAGGTGAATATACGAAAGCTATTGTCAGGGGCATTAACTTTTAAAAGCTTAAGTTCGTCAAAAGGGTAGAGGTAGGAGTTTTTCTCTTTCAGAATAGCAACAAATTTCGGGATGAAATTATGGATGATGGCTACCCTGGCTTCGAAGGAAAGGCTATCATTATTGTATCCTGTCAATTCTTCGGCCAGAATGGATTCAGCAGCTTCAAACTTGGCAATTTCTTTGGGAGATAACTGCTGAGCAAAAGATGCCACGCATATTACGCTAAATAGGGTACTCGCTAAAACTCTCATATTCACTTTATTCAAAAGAGTAACGCAAAATGTATGCCTTACTGTATGAGCTACTTGCTTAAATACATACTCTTTAACTTAACCAACTCTCTAAAATGCGGATCTTTAGTGTCTTTAATGAAGTAAATAGACTCACCCGTACTTTTCATTTCAGGCCCCAGTTCCTTATTGACATTGGGAAATTTGTGAAAAGAGAAAACAGGTTCTTTGATGGCATAACCGTCTAACTCATTTTTGAAGCTGTAGTCTTTTAATTTCTTATCACCTAACATCACCTTGGTGGCAACATTCAAATAAGGCTCGTTGTATGCTTTACTTATAAAAGGCGTAGTTCTTGATGCACGCGGATTGGCTTCAATTACATATACCTCTTCATTTTTAATGGCGAACTGAATATTAATCAATCCTCGTACATTCAAGGCATGCGCAATCTCTTTAGTGTACGCTTCCATTTTGCCAACAACCACATCACTTAAAGAAAAGGGTGGTAAAACAGCACTACTATCTCCTGAGTGAATACCGGCGGGTTCAATGTGCTCCATAACGCCCATCACGTGTACATCATCTCCGTCACAAATGGCATCTACCTCTGCTTCAGAAGCTCTATCTAGGAAATGGTCAATCAATATATTGTTATCGGGATGATGTTTCATGATTTTAATTACCGCAGTAGTCAATTCGTCATCATTGATAACAATTTTCATTCGTTGACCACCCAATACATAACTCGGGCGAACCAATACGGGATAACCCACTTCGTTGGCTACTTTGATTGCCTCTTCCGCAGTTTTGGCAGCGCCATATCTTGGGTAAGGAATATTCAATTCTTTCAATTTGTCCGAAAAACGCTCTCGGTCCTCCGCCATATCCATGTTTTCGTAGGCTGTTCCAATGATTTTGATACCAAAATCTCTTAGTTTTTCAGATAGTTTTAGTGCAGTTTGTCCGCCCAGTTGAACAATCACTCCTTCAGGCTTTTCATGGTCGATAAGCTCTCTTAAGTGTTCCCAAAAGACAGGCTCGAAATACAATTTATCCGCAATATCAAAATCGGTAGAAACGGTTTCTGGATTACAGTTCATCATGATGGCTTCATATCCTGCCTCTTTACAAGCTTGAATCCCATGGACACAGCAATAATCGAATTCGATTCCTTGTCCAATTCGGTTTGGTCCACTTCCCAAAACAATGACTTTCTTTTTGTCACTTACTTTACTTTCGTTTTCAAAGTCGAATGTAGAGTAGTAATACGGTGTTTTGGCTTCGAATTCTGCTGCACAAGTATCGACAAGTTTGTATACTCGCTTGATTCCCATTTCATGTCTTCGGTCATACACTTCATCTTCTGTGATATTTCCCATGAGATAGGCAATTTGCGCATCTGAATAGCCTTTTTGTTTGATATCCAGCATGAAGTCTTTTGGTATCGATTGGAGGTCATATTTTTTAATCAACTTGTCGTAATCAACCAACTCTTGAATTTGGTACAAATACCACTTATCAATTTTAGTCATATCAAACAACTTGTTGATTGGCACACCCATGCGTATAGCATCTTTTATACGGAAAATTCTATCCCAAGAAGGCTTCTGTATACCTTCCAGGATTTCTTCGGTGCGCATCCAGTGTAATCCATCTGCACCCAAACCAATTCGATTATTTTCTAAGGATTGACAAGCCTTTTGAACAGCTTCTTGGAAACTTCTTCCGATGGCCATTACTTCACCTACTGACTTCATTTGTAGGCCAAGTTCAGTATCTGCACCTTTGAATTTATCAAAATTCCAACGAGGCATTTTAACAATCACATAATCCAAACTAGGCTCAAAGTAAGCGGAGGTGGTTCCCGTGATTTGATTACTAAGTTCATCCAAGGTATATCCGATAGCCAGCTTAGCTGCAATTTTAGCAATGGGATATCCGGTGGCTTTCGAAGCGAGTGCAGACGATCGGGACACCCTCGGATTCATTTCGATAGAGTATACCTCTTCGGTTTCAGGATTCACAGAAAACTGAATATTACAACCTCCAGCAAAATTCCCCAGCTTTTTCATCATCAGTTTGGCCTGATTTCGCATCTCTTGGTACACTTTATCTGAAAGTGTCATGGCAGGTGCTACAGTAATTGAATCGCCAGTATGTACACCCATAGGATCAAAATTCTCTACGGTGCATATCACTACTACATTATCTGCTTGATCTCGTAAAAGTTCTAACTCGTATTCTTTCCAACCTAAAACAGCTTTTTCGACTAAGACCTCGTGTGTAGGTGAAGCTTCAAGACCGCGAGTAAGTTTGATATCCAAATCTTCTTTGCTGTGCACAAAGCCTCCACCGTATCCACCCAAAGTATAGGATGGTCGAATAACTAAAGGAAAACCTAATTCTTGTGCAACTTCTTTTCCTTCTAAATATGAATTCGCAATTTTCGAAGGGCAAATCTTAATACCCAGTTCCTGCATGAATTTACGGAACTCTTCGCGATTTTCAGTTTTCTCAATAGCATCTAAGTCGGCGCCTAAAACTCTTAAGTTGTATTTTTCCCATATCCCCAATTCATAGGCTTCTTTTGCCAGATTCAAGGCAGATTGCCCACCCATCGTAGGTAAAACAGAGTCAATATCCGGATGCTCGGTTAAAATCTTTTCTATGGAGGCTACTGTGATAGGATCCATGTAAATATGGTCTGCTGTCATCGGATCGGTCATAATGGTGGCCGGATTATTATTCAACAGGGTAACTTTTATTCCTTCTTCCCGAAGAGAACGAGAAGCCTGTGTGCCTGAATAATCGAATTCGCAGGCTTGACCAATAATAATAGGACCACTACCAATAATGAGAATGTGATGTATAGATGGATTTCTCGGCATAGCTGAAATTTCTTTAATTTCGGCAAAAGTAAGGCATAGAATTTACCTAAATTTGAATTTTACAGGTTTTAAATCCACAAATTATTCACGGATGATTTTCATCTACTTTTTTCTTTGCTTGATTCTCGCAGTGATATACATGGGTCTTATTCTTTTTTACACAAAAGGCTGGTTGAAAACACCGAATCAAAATGTAAAAAGTTACTTTCCACTTGTGCAAGGTTTGACTGTTATTGTGGTTATCCGAAATGAGGAAGCACATATCAAAGCATGTATCCAAAGTATCCTTTCACAATCGTATGATTCTGATTTGTTTGAAATTATAGTTGTAGACGATTTTTCAACGGATTCAAGTGTTTCTATAGTGGAGGAGTTTAAGGAGAAAGTGAAACTTATTCGTCTAGCCGATACACTAGGACCTAAGTTTGCATCTTTGGCAAACAAAAAGCGCGGAATTACGCAGGCTGTAGAGCAAGCAAAATATGAGTTTATTCTTTGTGGCGATGGCGATTGCGTTTATGGTCCGGATTGGATTAAAAGCATGATGCAGTATTATGAAAAATATAATAAACAGTTTTTTTCGGCTCCTGTTGAGTTTCAGCGTGGAGACTCGATTTGGCGAAAGTTTTTAGATATGGATCAGATTGCGATGATTGGGGTAACCGCTGGAAGTATAGGGCAAAAAAAACCAGTCATGGCAAGTGGAGCGAATATGTTTTTTGTTAAGCAAACTTTTTATGAAGTAGGTGGCTATGAGGATAATAAGGATGTAGCGTCAGGAGATGATGTATTTTTGATGCAAAAAATATTTATTCAAGATCAAAAGACCATTGGCTTTGTAAAAAACAAACAAGCTATTTCACAAACTGCTGCACCTAAATCTTTTCGGGAGTTTCTCAACCAGCGAATCCGTTGGACTTCGAAATCAGCGCGAATGATAGATCCCAAAGTGAAAGCGGTTTTAACTTTCAACTACTTATTCTACCTCAGCTGTTTTTTGAATCTTTTTGTCCTTCCTTTGGTCGATATCAGCTTCCTTTTTATAGGCATACTTATGCTGGCGCTCAAAATGGTTATCGATACTTTATTCTTCAGCAATATGCTCGCATTTTTTGACAGAAAGGATTTATTTAATTACATGCTTCCCATTCAGTTAATGCATATCACTTATGTGAGTTTACTTGGAGTTTTAGCTATTTTTGGAAACTATACCTGGAAAGGCAGACGTATTAACAGATGAGTGCAACAAATTTAAGTCCTAATCAAAAAGCATTAAGAAAGTTTCTTAAAAATCCTTTCGGTATGACTGCCTTGGTGTTGATTGTACTTATGAGTCTGTTGGCCTTGTTTGCTTATGGTATAGCGCCTGATCATACACCTCAAGCCAATGAGCAATTTCCAAAGCTTGCCCAACAAATGCCGGGATTTCAAGTTCAAATGCTCCAATTGAAAACAGCAGAGGAGTCTAAATTAAATAGTTTTTTTGGCTTGTTTTCAGGATATGAACGATCTTATAGCTTGTTGGCTATAGATAGTGTGGCTATGACAAACAACGGAGAGGTCCAAGTTTGGGAATATGCCGGTGCAAGCTATAGACTTGATCCTAATGATTTATCGGGTAGTATAGACGAAGCTACTATACTAAAAACATTTTGGCTAGGTACAGATCAGTTGGGTCGAGATATTTTGAGCCGTTTACTAATAGGGAGTAGAATTAGTTTAATGGTTGGTTTTTTTGCCGTGCTCATTTCATCGAGTATCGGTATATTTTTGGGTGGCCTTGCCGGATATTATCGTGGTTGGGTAGATCGAGTAATCCTTTGGAAAATGAGTATTTTTTGGTCCATACCAACGATCTTGTTGGCTATGGCCTTGTTTGTAGGTTTGAAGCAGCACTTTAGTTCGAATCTTTGGTTGGTCTTCATTGCCATAGGCCTTACAATGTGGGTAGGTATGGCGAGAATCGTTAGAGGGCAAATGATGGCTTTTCGGGAAATTCAGTTTGTAGAGGCTGCGAATACCATGGGGTTTTCTGATGGCAGAATTATTTTCCGACATATTTTACCCAATTTAATTGGTCCTATTGTCGTAGTTATGGCTTCAAATTTTGCTAATGCTATTTTGGTAGAATCAGGATTGAGTTTTTTGGGACTTGGGGTTCAAGCGCCAGCACCTTCTTGGGGCGGGATGTTGAGTGAGTTTAAGGATTTCATTGGAACAAATCTATCTTATCTGGCAATTATTCCCGGATTTTTAATCATGTTGTTAGTTTTAAGTTTTAATTTAGTCGGCAATGGCATCAGGGATGCCTTAGATATAAAGAATTAGATGATACAAGCGGATATTACAGAATTGAACCACTTGATTAGTGTAAAGCAAGGAAGAGTAGATTCCCTGTTAGAGCTAACTAAAGCGGTAAATAGCAATTTCTCCAGAGGCGCTTTAATGAAACTTTTCGAATTTATATTGGTCGACAGGTTTAAGGTGGGTAAGTTCGCATTGTTTGTTAATGAGAGTGGTTGGAAGACTGAGATAAATATCGGAAATACTGAGGTTGCTGATACAATCAATGTTGAAGAGGATTTATTGAAATTCGGCGTAATTCAGGATGTTAGAAAATATCCAACTGACCTATTCAAGGGTTTCGATTTTATTATCCCTGTAGTGTCTAAAAAAATTCACTTAGCGTATCTCCTCGTTGGAGAAATTCGACTCGGTCGACTGGAATCTATCGATCAAAATCTGAAGTTTTTGGAAACGATAGCTAGCTTCATTATTGTGTCCTTGGAAAATAAACGATTGTTTCAAACACAACTCGAGCAAGAGCGTATTGGCAAGGAACTTGAACTTGCTAGTCAAGTGCAGAATATGTTAATCCCATCCAAATTGCCGAAGAACGAATCGATGGACGTAGCTGCATACTACAAGCCTTATGCTGGTATTGGTGGAGACTACTACGATGTGATCAGTGTGGATGAAAACACAACGGCATTCTGTGTCTGTGATGTTTCGGGAAAAGGCTTATCTGGAGGGATGTTAATGGCCAATTTTCAAGCTCAACTTCGTTCGTTGGTGAATAAATATGATTCCTTGGAGCAATTGGTTGATTTCCTCAATTATAAAATGTTTGAAATTACGGGTGGGGACCGTTATATCACTATGTTTTTAGCCATATATGACTCCTCAAGTCGACAATTAAAATACGTCAGTGCCGGACACAATCCAACGATTCTGATACAAAATGGCGAGCTATATAAATTAGATGAAGGATGTACAATAATCGGTGCGTTTGAAAGCCTGCCTCAGATTAGCTCCGGGCAAATTTTTATAGAGCAAAATGCAATAGCAATGTGCTATACGGATGGATTAACTGAATTGGAAAATGAACTGGGAGAGCAGTATGGTTTTGATCAACTCTGTGAGTTTGTGTTCAAACATATCGAACGGGATGTGGATGATATAATGGATACGCTTAAAACAGAAATGGATACATTTCGCGGCGCCAAAGAGTTTAACGATGATGTCTGTATCCTATTGAATCGTTTTTTCTAGTAGCTCGTAGTCTATTGGACACCTTGTTGCTATTCTTCTATCGTTTCTTTAATAAATTTTTTTACGCTCAATCGCGAGAAAAACGCGTATTATCAAGTATTCGTTTCGTTATTAATCCTAATTTTGGGGCTTTTAAGGAAAATGTAAAATACAATGAGGAATTTATTGACTTTAATGTTTCTTTTCGGTCTGCTTGTGAGTCAAGCGCAATTGTGGAAGGCAACTGTTTCCTATGTAGATCAAGATCACCTCGAAGTAAATGTTGAACCAAACTACACATACCAAAATCAATACAGGATTTCTTTCCCGAAGGGAATTATTGAATACAATCGAAAAAGTACCTTTCGAGCTTTTAATTCAATATCAGGAGAATTTGAAAAGTTAAACCCTAGTTTTGAGTTAAATCCGCAGTACACAAAATTCTCGTATCACGTAGATTTAGGCGATAGTGCCAACATAGCTCTTCAAGCATACTTGGATTATGGTCCTGTTCAATTAGCGAATTGGGCAGAGATTCTTTTTGAATCGGATAAGGATATTCAGTTAGCGATTAGTTTTCAGCATTCAGATAAAATCTATGATGTAGGCAGTAAAGATTTAAAGGCTTGGAAGCTAAATCCTTCACCTATTCTTCCAATGAAACTTCTCGAAGTAACTAATCAGGTATCCTGCTATTCCAACTTGCCTAATGGGGCATTAACTGAATTGTTGAAAGAAACCCTTCAGGATTTCAGCTATCTTAAAAAACCGATTGATTTGGTCATTCTTTTCGGGGACGATAGTTTGGATGCTGCGGGAACATTCTTCACCGATTGGGCTATCGTATACATTGATTCAAAATCAAGTGGAGAGAATCCAAACTACACGATTCAGCAACAGGTGCTTAAACAGCTTTTTAGGGCGGTTTCTCCTTACAATATTTATCCCGAAGAAGCGCTAAGAAATATTAATCAGAATTGGTTGGCAGAGGCAACACCAGAATACCTTAGCTTGAAGTTTATGCTTAGAAAGGGATTGCTAAGCGCAGATGAATTCTTGAATATCATGGAAAGAAAGATGGTCATTGCAGCGGGTTATGCTGGAATTTCGTTGGATGAGATGTCGAGCGAGATATACCGAAATAGTGATTACTTGGAAGCATTTCAATCGAAAGGTTGTCTCGCCTCTTGGTTATTAGATTTGCGTTTGTTTGAATTGACGGATGGTCAGGTGGCGTCGGAGGATTTGATTTTTGGAAATTTTGGGGCTCTTGACGAAGATATGCAGCTGCTTGTATCTGATGCTTTGTTTGATATGGAAAAAGAGTTGGTGAGCAATGAATTTGCAATGCCTATGAATGCCTATCTCAATGGCTTTGGTTTGAGTTGTCAGCAAGCAGAAGATTTGTTGGTAAGGGATGAAGACCAAGGAGAATTAATGAGTGGGGTTAAAATTGTTTTCGATAATTCAGCAGTTGACGAACAAAAATCGCGGTGGAAACGTTTTGCCTCCGAATAAAAGCCTATGAAGAAAGAAGCAGAAATTTTTCATCAAATTGTAGAAGATAGAAGATCGGTAAGAAAGTTCGACACGAACTATAATTTTGACCATGATGCGGTAAAACGATCGTTAGATAGTGCAATATTATCGGCCAACAGCAGTAATATGCAGCTTTGGGAATTTTACCGGATACGAAGTGCAGCGGCGCGTGAGCGGATGGCAGCGCTTTGTTTGGGGCAAAATGCGGCTAAAACGGCTAACGAATTAGTGGTATTTGTCGCACGCCCTGATTTATGGGAAAAGCGCTTGGAGAGCTTGTTAGCGCATTTTTCGGTGATTATGCCAGATAAAGAAGACCGTAAAGCGAAATTGACCTATCGATACTACGAACAGTGGATTCCTCAATTGTATGATGTTCGCTTTCCCTTGTGGCACGACCTTAAAATGAAAGCTTTAATCTGGAAGAATAAATCTAAACCCTTCATGCGTGATGTGTTGACTAGAGACGTTCCCATTATTGCGCACAAAAGTGTAGCGCTAGCAGCGCAAACTTTTATGCTGAGTATCAAGGCTGAGGGTTATGACTCTTGCCCAATGGAAGGACATGATTCACATCGCTTGAAAGAATTTTTAAATCTTCCTTCAGCGGCGGAAATTAGCATGGTTGTGGGTGTTGGGAAAGGCTTGCCAGAAGGTGTTTATGGTGATCGTTTTCGTGTACCGAATGAAGATGTCATTTTCGAACTATAGGACTTAAGGTCTTTTTCATTAATTTTTATATCGGCTAATCCTTATAACTTTGCATAGTTCAATTCTTTGATTATGCCACAGATTCCATTTGAAGCCCTCAATATAAATAAGTTTATACTTCGCGCATTGGATGAAGAAGGTTTTACCTATGCCACGCGAATCCAGGAAAAAGTATTTGCTTCAATCAAGGCAGGAAAGGATGTGGTTGGAATAGCGCAAACCGGAACAGGAAAAACCTTTGCCTACTTATTGCCGATCCTAACCAATTGGCGATTTACTCGGTCTCCGCATCCACAGATTATCATACTTGTGCCCACTCGAGAGTTGGTTATTCAGGTGGAAGAAGAAGTTAAGCGCTTAACTCAATTCATGAGTGTGGAGGTCGTAGGGGTTTTTGGTGGGGTCAATATGCAAAACCATCGTGAGGCCGTTGCCGAGCGAGTAGATGTTGTCGTGGCTACTCCGGGGAGACTAATGGATCTTATCTTATGTGGTGCTCTTCGAACTAAAGATGTAAAAGTTTTAGTGATTGATGAGGTAGATGAGATGCTCAATTTGGGTTTTAGAACACAACTCAAGAATATTGTTGAACTGCTGCCAGAGAAAAGACAGAACTTAATGTTTTCAGCAACCATGATTCCTGAGGTAGAAGCTATTATTCATGAGTACACGGCATACTATGAAAGAATTGAAGCGGCACCTTCAGGAGCTCCTTTGAAGAATATCAACCAGCTAGCCTACCACGCACCCAATTTTAATTCAAAAGCGAATTTGTTAGTACACCTCTTACAAACTGATGCCGAGATGAAAAAAGTACTCGTTTTTGCGGGAACGCGTAAAATGGCAGATGCTTTGCATAAACGCATGCAGAAAGATTTCGAAGATCAGGTCGGAGTAATTCATTCATCTAAGGCACAAAACAACCGATTCAATGCTGTAGAACGATTTGAAAATGGAACCTATCGTTTGCTGATTGCCACGGATATTGTAGCCAGAGGTTTGGATATCGATGGAATTACGCACGTAGTTAATTTTGATTTGCCGAGTACGGCTGAACAATATATTCATCGTATTGGACGAACAGGTCGTGCGGAAGAAAAAGGAATATCCATTGCATTGGTTTCTGAAAAAGAAGAGGTGTACAAAACGGATATTGAAGAGCTTATGGACTTTAAGATTAAGGTTTTAGAGAGGCCGGATGGAATTGAATTTACTCAAGAGCTTATACCATTAGAAACGGAGAAAGATTTTCTAGCTTCAGATAACTTCTATAAGCTTACTGACGAGGGTAGTGCTTTTCATGAAAAGAAAGCCAAGAACAAAAAAGAGAATAAGAAGGTGCGGCACAAAGATTTAATGCTTCAGAAGTATGGCAAACCGAAGACGAGAGGGGCAAAGCCGAAGCGGAAAAGATAAATTGTGGGGTAAATTATTTTCAATTAAAATGAAAAATTACAGCTGTTCCTTAAAACAAGAAATTTTAGCTGGTTAAACGCCTCAATCCAGATGAGCAAGGAGAGAATCGCAATCCAGGAGACGTTGAGTCCCCTTGACTATAAATCTTTCAAATAATTCCCATATAAGTCTTTGAATTGATACCCCTCAGCAACACGATTTTTTGAAAGCTTGTTGTATTCCACTAGCGCCCAAAGAACAAATTCCATCCAAAACAAGCGATCATTTTCGGGTATGTCCTTTTTGTACTTATCCAAAAGTTCACTCAATGGCTTGATTTCGCTCAAACTTTGTTGGTATTCCTCTTCCAAAGCGTCGTCTAGTAATTGGAAATGACTTTCATTGAAAAACCATTCGAGTATAGCGCTATAAGGATTGTTTTCTCCTTCTTTTTCGAGCTTACTGATTCTCGGGAAATACTTTTGAAAAATGCTTTTAACAGCTGCGCCAATGAGCTGCATGGCTACTTTGTCTGCGCCTTCTTGCTCGCCCTCGTAAACTAACTCTACTTTACCTGTAATTGCTGGAATCACGCCCATAAAGTCACTTAAACGAACGCTTGTCTTTTTCTCCGCGTTGAGTAAGGCGCGTCTTTCGGCAGTACTTACCAAATTTTCAAAAGCAGTAATGCTCATCCGCGCGCTTACGCCACTTTTCTCATCAATGTACGCATTGTTTCTCGCTTCGAAACTAATTTGTTCGAGGAGATCCTTGGCTAAATCAGGGACGTATATAAGTTCTTGCTGCGATTCGTCAAGTTTGGCTTCCTGTTCAGTTATTAGCCGGGCTGTAGAAATATCCTCTGGATAATGCGTTAAAATTTGAGATCCAATTCGGTCTTTAAGTGGTGTTACAATACTTCCCCGATTGGTATAATCTTCCGGGTTGGCTGTGAATATGAATTGCATATCGAGCGGCATACGGACTTTGAAACCTCTGATTTGAATATCACCTTCTTGCAGGATATTGAATAGCGCAACTTGTATTCGAGCTTGTAAGTCGGGAATTTCATTAATTACAAAAATGCAACGGTTGGCACGAGGAATCATGCCGAAATGAATAACGCGGTCATCCGCATAACTCAGCTTTAAATTAGCCGCTTTTATCGGGTCGATATCACCAATGAGATCAGCAACTGTCACATCGGGAGTAGCCAATTTTTCAAAAAATCTCTCTGAGCGATGTATCCAAGCAATCGGTGTAGCGTCGCCTTTTTCTTCGATTAAATTTATCGCATATCGAGAAATGGGATTGAAGGGGTCATCATGAATTTCCGAGCCTTCTACGATAGGAATGAATTCATCCAATAACTCAATCATTTTTCGAGCTAATCGCGTTTTCGCCTGACCCCGCAAGCCCAATAAATTGATATTGTGTCGCGATAAAATAGCTCGCTCTAACTCTGGAATAACGGTATTTTCAAAACCATGGATACCTGAAAATGTTGCCTCATCATTCTTAATTTTACTGATAAGGTTATTTCTCAATTCATCTTTGATTGATTTCGATTGGTAATTGGCTTTTTTTAACTCGCCCAATGTCTTTATATCTGGTGTAATAATCATCGTATCCTTTTTTTTCTATTGTTTTCATAATCTTCAAAAATCATTTCGCCCAAACCTTTTAATCCTGTGTAGAATGCTTTCCCTTGATTGGCTTCCGTAAACCGTTGCACAAACTGCTGTAAATATGGGTCGCTGGCAATCATGAATGTGGTAATCGGAATCTTCAATTTTCTCGCTTGCGCCGCCTGATTGTAACATTTGTCAGTGATGTAAGAGTCGAGGCCATTGCTGTTTTTGTAATATTCTCCATTAGCCTCTCGAATGCAGCTCGGCTTTCCGTCGGTAATCATAAAAATTTGCTTATTGGTATTTCTTTTTTTTCGAAGAATATCCATTGCTAAGCGCAAACCAGCAACTGTATTGGTGTGATAAGGACCTACCTGTAAATAGGGGAGTTCTTTAATCGGGATGGTCCAGGCATCATTGCCAAAAACCAGAATATCGATAGTGTCTTTTGGATAGCGTGTAGTAATCAGTTCAGTCAGCGCCATGGCTACTTTTTTTGCCGGTGTAATGCGGTCCTCTCCGTACAAAATCATACTGTGACTAATATCAATCATGAGCACGGTACTCATTTGCGCTTTGAATTGTGTTTCTTCTACGATCAAATCATTTTCATCGAGCTGAAAATCATTCATGCCGTGATTGATTTGTGCATTTTTTACACTAGCGGTTAAATCAATTTGGTCAATGCCATCCCCAAACTGATAGGCACGTGTGTGTCCAATGTGTTCGTCTCCTGTTCCGCCATGTTTGGTTTTGTGGCTTCCCGAACCAGCTTTTCTCAATTGGCCAAAGATTTGTTCTAGTGCAGCCTTGCGAAGCAGTCGTTCTGTTTTGGCCGTAATAGACATTTCGCCGTTACCACCATTATTACCCACCCGTTCTTGGATATATCCTTTCTTTTTCAGGTCCTCTATGAAATCTTCTATGGTGTAGTCAGGCGTGGTTAAATTGTACTCCGCATCCAGTTCTTTCAGCCAGTCAATGGCCTCATCAAAATCGCCAGCCGTATGAACAATAAGCTCTTTAAAAACATCGAAAAGAACATCGAAGGGCGATTGCTTCGGTTTCTCATATGGTTTGAAGCGAAATCCGCCGCGCATTTTATTAGGCATAGTGCATATTAAACGCTTAAACTGCTCTTCTTGTTCGCAAAAAATGCGATTGTTTCCTTAGACATAAACGAACTCAATAATTCATGTATTTATCCGCTAATTCAAGCTATTATTTTGCGCATTTACAGTGTGGTTGGAATCAATGTACTGTTTTGAGTAATTATTTTTTTTGAACTTGGCCTAGTGGTGGCACGACTCCAAGTCGTGCCACCACTTAGGCCA